>DASZTI010000163.1:0-2050 GCA_035548215.1 Candidatus Dojkabacteria bacterium | reverse complement strand
CTTCTTTATCAAATCCTGCGGAGAGACCTACTGGATTTTCATACTTAATACCATCTACTTCTTGTTCAAGTATGGAGGAACGGAAATAAAAGAGATTATGGTATAGGAAGGTTAAGGGTTTTATCTTTGATATCGCATTCCCGATATTCAAAAAAGAATCATGTATTAGTTCGGGGTCAAATAAAAAGAGAACTGGTTTTAAAATATGCTGGTATGAAAATTTTATGAAGGATGTTTTATTCACATCTAATTATATTCTTAATGAATCCTCAACGCTATACTCCCCAGATCTTGTTCTATATATCTCAAATACACACATAGGAAGATTAAGTTCTTCTCCGATATCGTGAACTAATTGTCTTACATAAGTTCCAGAAGATACTTCGGATTTCATTGTAACAATTTGAAACATAGTATCATTTTGTCCTTTTAGTAAATTATGCCATTGTTCTAGAATAACCTTTTGTCTAAATTCTCCCGTAACATTGTTTAACCTTTCGGTTATTTCTTTAAGAAGTTGGCTTTTATCTATCTGCTCAATCTTAATTAGTTCCAAACTTAGTATTTCTCTTTCCTTTTTAGGAATTGTGATCTCATTTAATTTGTTTTGACTCGCCCAAATATATAATGGTCTCCTTTTTATTCTATATGCTGAGTAAGGTGGGAATGATTGCATAATTTTACCTGTAAACATTGGTATAACTTCTTGTATTTGTTTTTCAGTTAGTTTTTCTGTACTGGATTTATCAATCATTCCAAGTATGTCATAAGTATCGGTTGAGAAACCTACTAATATTTTAAACTCATAAATCTTGTTACCTTTCTCATGATCTCTTCTTTTTAGATTCTCCTCATCAACTAAGAGAATTAAAACTCCATGTGCCATAGGATCGAGCCTTCCTGCGTAACTCATTGTGGATTGTGCATATTCAGGGAACTTTTCTTGAAAGCGTTTAATCATATCAAGAGAAGATAATGACAATGGTTTGTATACATTTATAATCTTTTTATTCATTATTTCTCTGAAAAGAACTTGTAAATATCTGGTGCTAATTGAGGATTTAAATCCCAGTGGGATGCACCAGGAATTTTAATATATTGTATGTTTTTACTCTTCACGGTATTTATCATGTAGTTGTAGAAATCTTGAGTCGTATATTGAGGAACATTTTTATCTGCATCGCCATGCCAAATTTTTATTTTTATATCTTTAAGTTTGTAGTAGCTAGGTTGGTCGTCAGTATATGTAACTGGTGCCAGTAGTGCCATCTTGGAAATTACATCTGGATGAGAAAAAGCATAATAAATAGGAGGGAGTCCCCCCATACTATAACCGATCATATATACTTTCTCCTGCATTTTGTAATTATTTTTGATGTAATTTATGGAGTTAGTTATGTCATTTAGTGCATCTTGATTGCCATAACTTGTTCCGTGCTCATTTGAAGCTATGAAAGCATAACCATTGTTTGAGAATTGTTTGGCATACACTTGTAGCTCTTTCATAAAACTATCATTAAGGTTTGTTGAAACAAATGAAACCGAACCATGGCTATATACTATTAATATTGGAGGATTTTCGGGGTTGATTTCTAAAGGATATGAGAAATATGTTAGCTGTCCTTTTATAGTTGTAATCTTCTGAAAATATTTTGCATTTTTATAGGCGGGCTCTTCTTGGTACACGACCTTGGGTGAAGTAGTGGTGAAATCATTTGATCCATTATTCCCATTATTTGTATTGTCTTGATCTGAAGAGGTTTGTCCTGCATTATCATTTCCATTATTATTCTTGTTTTTATTGTCCAGAATGAATAGATTAAAACCTACTATTACTAGTACAATAATGATTAGTATTGTTAAAGGCTTAAACAGATATTTCATACTCATATTTTACACTCTTTTAGCTGTGTTGTTGACATATTATTTAGTCTTTATTATGGTATAGTACTAATTAGATAAATTTAAAGATAGTTGTGATGGCAAAGAAAAGTAAAATGAAAATGATGGAACATGCCCCAAAGTTAGAAAATAAGAAAAATGATGATGT
>DASZTI010000162.1:0-1657 GCA_035548215.1 Candidatus Dojkabacteria bacterium | reverse complement strand
ATCCTTAATAATTGGCTCTTCTTGTGTCTTCGTAAAGTGTAGTTATTAGGGCTAAATAAATCCTTAGAATGTAGATATGGAGAATAACCATGATACTTTTGTTTCAACTTAATATAATAGTCCTGCAATCTATTAAAACTTTCATTGTGTACAATAACAGCGGTAAGAATAAAATAAGGTTTTTTATCATTCAAAGAAGCGACACCTGATTCATCGATGTATATAATTTTTCTCCCAAGCCGTGGACTAGGAATTCTCGAAGATAGTGATTTATCCATCCATAATAGGCTCTTAAAATTAAACTATTAGTGTATACATATATATTAGCAACCATGACTTAAAAAACAAGAAGAATTTTCAAATGTAAGAATTTTGTAAGAATCATAGTGTAAAATATAGCTATGAATGAAAAGGATATATTAATCGTTGAGGATGACAATAAAATTGTAAGCATTATCCAAAACTATCTAAAAGATAAATGTCATGTCCACATTGCTAACACCATTGGTGAAGCTAGAAGTATTGTTAAGAAAAAACAAATAGACCTAATCTGTCAGGATATAGTTTTACCCGATGGAGATGGCCTTGTGTTTTGTAATAAAGTTAAACAGAATTATAAGAATATTAAAGTTATAATCCTTACAAAGAAAGTTTTCATTGAAGATCGATTAAAGAGTTTTGAAGAAGGTGCTGATGACTACTTAGCTAAGCCTTTCTTTCCTGATGAGTTGTTTGCAAGAATAAAAAGACTTCTTGTATTAGAAAAATCCTATGACGGAAATCTTTTAAAATTTAATGGCCTAGAACTTGATGTTAGGGAGAATAGTTTGAAGTATGAAAAGGAGATAATATTACTTTCAAAATCCGAGCGCTTAATAATTGAGGCTTTACTTTTAAATGAAGGGAATCTTTCTACAGTGGAGTTAATAAAGTATTTGAGTACAAAGCAATCAAAGGTAATAACAACTAATGCCTTTATGGTTTCTATGAACAGATTGAAGACAAAACTGGATAAAGCTTTGGGAAGAAAGTTAATTCATTCAAGATATAAGTTCGGCTATTTCCTTAAGGTTTAAGCTAAAAGAAACTTGAAGGTAAAGGTTGTACTATTCTTTTTACTCTTAAAGCTAAGACTTCCAGCGAATTCTTCTTTTGCATATTTGTTTGCAATGAAGAGTCCAATACCATTCCCTTGTTCTTTAGTTGAGTAAAAGATGTTAAAGATTTTCTTTGCATCTTTAGTTTTAATACCAAATCCATTATCCATAATTGAAAGGATGCCATACTTATCTTTCTTCTCAAGCTTAATTCCTATCTGTGCATTATCTGTCTCTTTAACAGCATCAATTGCATTATCTAAGAGATTTAAAACAATATCTTTAAATTGAGAACTACCATGGGTTAGATTAATACTTGTATCTAACTCTAGTTTAAGTTTTATATTATGCTTTTTAAATTTCCAATCCAGAATCTTTATTGTTGTTTTTACGATTTCAAATGCATTAAAATCTTTCTGTTCTGTTTCAATACGTAAATGAGATCTGACTTCGTTTAGTTGATTAGTTACTTCTTCTAACGAATCCATAAGTTCATTCTTATTATCTATTTTCTTATCCTTCAGACTATTCATAACATACATGAGGGGATTACTGACATC
>DASZTI010000161.1:0-2093 GCA_035548215.1 Candidatus Dojkabacteria bacterium | reverse complement strand
TCCGTTGCTGGTGCAACTGTTCAGTGGGATCTTTTATATTTTGTTGTTGATGATTATGATGTTCTTGAAAAAGGACAAAGTCTTGAGATGGGAGAAGACATTCAAATTGTCCCTGTGGAACTAGAACAAGTTAAAGAACTCTGTTTAAGTAATAAAGATGAAATGAAAGAAGATAGAAGTGTCGCTGTCCTTCTAAAGTTCTTACATACTTTGGATATAGTTTAGTGCATATTGTTTTTTAAATCAGTTATCTCTTTTTTTAGATCTATAATTTGATTTTGTTGCTCTTTAATTGCTCCAACAATATAAGGTATAAGGCCATCAATATTTAAAAATTTCTTTTTTGTCCCATCAATCCAAAGATCTTCTTTAACCAATTCTGGAAATTGCTGTTCGACTTCTTGTGCTATAAAACCATACTGAAGAGCTGAAGAAATATTATCAGTTTTCCAATGGTATGAAACAGGTCTTAGTTGAATGATTTTGTTTAATAATTCAAGGGTATTAAGTGATGTAATATCTTTTTTAAGAGTCAAATCCGATCCGCAAGAAGGAGTTCCTGTATTAGCATTAATATTGCAAAGACTATTTACATCCTCCAATTTTATAAGAGAACTTCCATCGCCAACTACAGTACTACCTATATGTAATTTAGTTTGAGGATTTGTATTCCCGATTCCTACATTTCCACCCAAAGGATTAAGAGCAATTGTTTTAAAGTTTGAGCTTTGTCGTATCGCTTGGATTGAGGCATAGTCACCAACAGTGTTATATCCAATTTCAAGCTGTTGATTACTATCCGTAGTACCTCTAATTAATAATTGTTTAGAATCGGTAATGGACGAATCTCCTTGAATGACTGCAGCTAAAAGCAATGGATTCGTAAGGGTCTTTTGACCTGAAAATACTTGATTTGTCGTATTAACTAATCCTCTCGCGATATTACTAGCATCAGGAAGATTAAAGGTATTTATAGTTCCGTTTGTAGATATATTAAAATCGTTTCCTAAAACACCTGCACTGAAGGTTTGTATTGGTGCGGGATCTCCTTTTTCTCCTTGTTGTCCTGTATCACCTTTTGGTCCAATAGGGCCTGGAATTCCTTGATCTCCTTTGAGACCAACTGAACCAGGGATTCCCTGATCACCTTTCTCACCCTTTTCTCCTTTAGGTCCGATCTCTCCTTGTGGACCAGTCATGCCGATTTCTCCCTTTTCTCCATTAAGCCCATTTATGCCAGGTAAACCAGGAAGTCCAATATCACCTTTGTCACCCTTTGGCCCCATGTCTCCTTTTAAACCTTGTATCCCAGGCTTACCTTGTAATCCTTTTTCACCTTGATCTCCTTTTAGCGGAGTAGTTTGCACTCCCAAAACGCTTTCTGTTTTAACATCATTCTTTTGAGCAGATGATAAATATTTCTCAAATGTTATTCCGGTAACTAACAATAGGGCTGAGAAGATAATAACAATTAATATACTTAAATATTTTTTCATAAAGTTCTTTGAAATGATTTTAATTGTTTGATTGTATAGGTCTCAAAGACCACCCTCAATATGAGAAGTTAAAGTGTGATTTATACCTATGTCACACTAAAAACAATAAAAATGAAAAGAGAATACAGTGACTAATGTTGATAAACAGGCTTTAATGTGAAAATGAAAAGTTAAGATTGAATTGTGTTGATTATGAACAGATCCAATTGAGTTGAAGAATCATAAAGCGTGTAAATCAGAATAAATTAAATATGGAATATATAGAAGTAAAGAGATGGAGATTCTTTAGAGGCTTTAATTAATTACAAGGTTATCTTGATTTGTCTTACCTTTAATAATTGTAACTGTAAAAAGTTTAGATTCTTTGTTGTATGATAAATCTTTTACACTACCGTTTTTTGCTAAAATTTTTGGCAACTGTTTGGCGTAACCAAAAAGAGTTATTACTTTCTCTTCTTTTGTAAAAATAATGCTTGTTTTAATTGTGTCATTTATTTCTAAATTACTGACTCTTTTCTTGCCTAATGAAACAAACTTATTCTGATCTCCTAATAATGCAATCCCATTGGTGCTTACTGGAACAACTATATAATATGA
>DASZTI010000160.1:0-5527 GCA_035548215.1 Candidatus Dojkabacteria bacterium | reverse complement strand
ATCAGCATGGTAAGGATATTAAGGCTAAGCTTGTTAAGATAAACGGCAAGAAAGCAAATCTTAAAAATGCAGTTGATGTTGAAAGTATTGAAAAGGACTTGATGCATAAACCATATCAAGTTAGTGAAATAGATGTTAAGGATAAAACTTTACATGCTTACCCACCATTTACAACATCAACATTACAACAAGCTGGAAACAATCTTTTAGGACTTGGTGCTAAAAGAACAATGGGTATTGCTCAAGCTTTATACCAACAAGGCTACATAACATATATGAGAACTGACTCTGTTAATTTGAGTGAAGATGCCATAAAGCAATTCCGAGGATTTATTTCTCATTCACAAAATCTTGGTGATGCTTATCTTCCTGAAACACCTAATTATTACAAGAATAAATCTAGAAATGCACAAGAGGCTCATGAAGCTATTAGACCTACAGATATTACAAAAACATCTGCAGAACTTGGACTTGGTGCACAAGAAGCTAAATTATATGACTTGATTTGGAGAAGAGCATTGGCTTCTCAAATGAATTCATATAGAGCTCAAGTATATACTGCTCATATAGTTCCCGATGGAAATAGTAAATATGATTTTGTTGTTCTTGCTCAAAAAACTATCTTTGATGGTTTTAAAAAGATTTGGAATTTTAAATCTCTTGATGAACTAGGTATTCAAGAGATTTCAGATATGAAACAAGGAGATGAATTAAAGTATGTTAATCTCGACAAGCAACAGAAATTTACAAAACCTAAAGCCAGATATACTGAAGCAACTCTTGTTAAGGCATTGGAAAGTCTCGGTGTTGGTCGACCTTCAACATATGCAACTATTATTAGTACTATTCAAGACAGAGGTTATGTAGATAAGGTTGAAAGAAAACTTGTTCCAACTGATACAGGTTTTGTAGTTGATAAATTCCTTGAGAAGAATTTCAATCGATTGGTTGATTATCAATACACAGCTAAGGTCGAAGAAAGATTAGATGATATTTCAGAGGGGAAACTTAAATATGTTCCTTTCATGGATGAGGAATACAAGCCTCTTGTTAAAGAACTAAAGCTTGCCAACGATAATGCTGATAAAGAGGATTATGTCGTATTAGGTGATTCAGATGAAAAATGTCCTGAATGTGGTTCCAAGATGGTTATAAAACTTGGTAAATATGGAAAATTTTTAAGCTGTTCTAAATTCCCAGAGTGTAAAGGAATGAAGAGTCTTGTTGATGAGACTATTAATTTTGATAAAGAAAAATATATTACTCCTGACAAATGTCCAAAGTGTGGTAAAAAAGTTGTGTTAAAAAATGGTCGATATGGAATATATTGGGCTTGTGAGGACTATCCAGATTGTAAGGGAGCACTACCATTAATGTTAAAACAAACATGTCCTGATTGTGGTAAAAATCTTGTAGAAAGAAAGAGTAGATGGGGCAAGTCTTTCATCGGTTGTAGTGGTTACCCTGATTGTACCTATATCCAAAAAGCTGATGGAACAAGGGCTGTTTCAAGGACATTCAAGAAAGGAAAGAAGAAAACAAAGGCGAGATCAGTTAGAAAAGTTAGTAAAGGCAAGACCAGGAAGAGTGCAACTAAGACAAGGGCAAAGAGTAAGTCCAAGAAGTAGGTTATTAATTTCTCCTGAACGGGTTTAGTATTTCAAAAAGATTTCATTTTTCTTGTGTAATATAGATATATGTTACCAAGAGAGAAGTTTTTAAAGCGAGGGATTTCATCATTAAGTAATCTAGAATTACTTTCCATCATTATTTCAAATGGTATTAAAGGTCAGAGCTTTCTGAGCATTTCAGAGAAAGTATATCAACGCATTAAAAAGCTGCCTGATTTAGGAAATATAACTGTAACTGATTTTGAGAAAATAAGTGGTTTGGGGAAGATAAAGATCATGAAAATTCTTTCGGGAATCGAACTAGGAAGAAGGATTTACACAGTTAAAAGTAGTGATTCCAAAGTTATTACAAATACAGAAACTGCTTATGAGGAAATTAAATATATAGGTAAGTATAAACAGGAGAGGTTAATTGCAATATTTCTAAATGCACGGTTTGAATTTTTAAAAAAGTCTGTTATATCAATTGGTACATTAGATAGGATTTCAACAAATTCAAGAGATATTGTTATTCCAGCTTTAGAACTTAATTGTGCATATGTGATAATTGGTCATAATCATCCTTCGGGTGATCCAAGTCCTAGTGAAGAAGATTTTTCATTCACAAAAAGTTTAAAAGAGGCGTTGGATTTAGTTGGCATTCAACTTTTAGAACACATTATAATAGGAAAGAATGATTGGAGTAGGGTAGATATCTAAAACTTGAAGTAAACTTACTATCTATTTATAATAATCTATGTCAGTAATAAAGAATCGAAGATATTCCTCGGATGGTAAAACTTTCTACGATGTTAATCAACTCATTGAACTTTCTAAAGGTTTCCCCATTCTTAAAGTTCCTTTAAAAGATCTTGAACATAATCTTCGTGATGAATGTTGGGGAGATGACAATTGTGGTGTTTCTAAGGAAATGAGGACTCCATTGAATGTATATAAAAATAGAGACAAAGGAGAGTTTTTTAAGAAGCATTATGATAGGGCTATGGAGTTAAATTTGGAAACTCCAATATTGATTGATAAAAATAATAATATCATAGATGGTAATCATAGACTTCTTAAAGCTTTTATTCAAAATAAGGAGTTCATACCAGCTATTCGATTCAATGAACTTCCCGAAAGTACCATAATAAAATAGTTTCATTCAATGAAGATATCTAGACAATACCCTTACTTTTTGTTATTATCACTCAATTAATATATCTCACATATCTTGAACTTTTCCTGGGAGATTTCCCTTCAAGATAAGTGTTTAAAAGGAAAGGAACAATTATGAGCGAAACTAAAACAAAAATGCCAGAGGTAACAATGCCTACACTGGAAGAACTATTACAAGCAGGTGCCCACTTCGGACACAAAACAAGTGCTTGGAATCCTAAGATGAAGAAATTTATATACACCGAAAGAAATGGTGTGCATATTATTGATCTGGTTGCTACATTAACCCAATTAAAGAAAGCTGTTGAAGTAATTCAAGAAGCTGCATCAAAAGGAAATGTACTTTTAGTTGGTACTAAAGGACAAGCTGCATCACTCGTTCAGCAAGTTGCAGAAGAGAAAGGTGCTTTCTATATCAACAAGAGATGGCCAGGTGGTCTTTTCACAAACTTCAAAGTTATTAAAAAGAGTATCGACAACCTTGTTGCTATGGAAGAGAAGTTAGCAATGGGAAATGAAGACATGGTTAAAAAAGAAGAATTATTAATGCAAAGAGAAGTTGAAAGACTTAACAAGATCTATTCTGGAATCAAATTCATGGATAAGGTTCCTGCATTAATGGTTGTAATTGATACAAAACTCGAAAAGAACGCAATTAGAGAAGCAAAGAATGCAGGTATTCCAATTGTTGCATTGCTTGATACTAACTGTGATCCACTTCAAGTTCAATTCCCAATTCCTGCAAACGACGACTCAATTAGAAGTATCTCATTATTCTTAAATGTATTAGGTGAGGCAATCGGAACTGGAACAAAATCAGCCGCTTTAATTACTTTAAGAAAAGAATTTACTGAAAGATTAAACAAGATCAATACAGAAAGAATTGCAAATGAAGAAAGAGTAAAGGCAATGGAAGAAGCTGAGAAGGAAAGAATTAAGGCATTGAAAGAAGGTAAAGAGGTAGTAGTTGAAGCTAATAATACTGGAATGGGTGTAGTTAGATTGATTAAACAAGAACCTGTTGCCGTAGTTGAAGAAGTCAAACCTGTTGCTAAGAAAGCTGCTCCAAAGGCAGTTAAGAAAACTATTGCTAAAAAGTCAGTAACAAAGAAGCCTGTTGCTAAAAAGGCTCCTGTAAAGAAAGCAGCAAAAAAGGTTTCCAAAGCAAAAGCTAAATAATTAAATTATTATTCACATCAAATCATGTCATACACATTAGATGATATTAAAGTATTAAGAGCAAAGACTTCCGCTGGAATGACTCTATGTAAAGAGGCTTTAGAAGCTAGTGATGGTGATATGAAAAAAGCTGTTGAATATATCAACGGAAAAAGTGATGTAGTAAGTAGATTAAGAAACTTAACTGGTTGTAAAATTGGTTTATGTAAAATTGCCTTAGAAGATGCTAAGAATGATTTTGAGAAAGCAGTTGCAATCATAAATGAAAGAGGATGGAACGATCCAGTTGGAAATGATACTTCAGAGAAGGCAGAAGGTATGATTGATGCATATGTTCATGGTCAAGATAAGAGATTAGTCTCTGTTGTAGAGGTTAATTGTAAGACTGACTTTGTGTCTAGAAACGAACAGTTCAGAAATTTTGTTCATGAAATTGCGTTGCAAGTTGCCGCTATGAAACCTCTATATATTTCTGAAGACCAAGTTTCACAAGAGAAAAAAGATGAATTAACCGACATTTTCAAGAGAGAAATGGGAGACAAAGTTAAACCTGCTATGATCGACAAGATTATGCAAGGAAAATTCGAAAAGTATTATGAGGTAAACTGTCTTCTTAATCAGAAGTGGTTTAAGGATGAATCTAAGACAATTCAAAATCTCTTAGATGAAACAGTTCAAACACTCGGAGAACCATTAGTAATCAAGAAAATCATGTTCTGGGAATTAGGAAAATAATTCAGAATACGGTACAATATATTTAACTAAGTTTATATGTATTGTAATGTTTGATTTCAATCAATTTCAAAGCAATTTAGATAAGTGCATCGAGCATTTAAACCTTGATTTATCTCAGCTTCATACTGGTAGGGCTACTGTAGAACTCATTGAAGATATTAAAGTAAATGCATACGGTACTACCATGGCAATGAAAGCTGTTGGAACTATTGCTGTTGCTGATGCAAAATCATTAACAGTCCAACCATGGGATCAAACACTTTTAGAAAGTATTAGTAAAGGAATTTCCGCTTCAAACTTAGGTTTTCTCCCTTCTATTGAAGGTGAAATTGTGCGAGTAAAAGTTCCTGAAATGACTGAAGAGCGAAGACTTGAGTATGTAAAAGTTATGAAAGATAAAGTTGAGCAGGCAAGAGTTTCTGTTCGAAATGTTAGACAAGATGGCATGAAAGAAATTGATCAAATGCTTAAAGAAGGTACTTCGGAAGATGAGGCAAAGAGATCCAGAGAAGAAATTGAGAAAAGAGTTAAGACTGCAAATGAAAAGATAGAAGAAATTAGAGAAAAGAAAGAAAAGGATTTAATGACCATCTAGAATTATTATGCTTAATATCATCATTAACATATCGTTAGTTATTCTGATTCTTAGTGTTTTAGTTTTTATCCATGAGTTAGGTCATTATTTAGCAGCCAAAGCTATAAATGCAAAGGTTTTTGAGTTTGCTATTGGTATGGGACCTAAGCTTTTTTCATTCTTTATTGGTGAAACTGAGTATTCATTTAGAGCATTGCCTATCGGTGGTTATGTAAGGATATATGGTGAGGGT
>DASZTI010000159.1:0-3074 GCA_035548215.1 Candidatus Dojkabacteria bacterium | reverse complement strand
AATGTTACTGGAATAATTTTACCTTTAACAGAGAAGATGTTTGCGCTTTCTTGTATTGCCTCTTTTTCGGATCCTGTTATATCTGTAAGGGCAATCATAATGAGATTTCCGAGTGTATGTCCACTGATTCCGTTTCCTTTAGCAAATCTATATGTGAAAAGCTGTCTAAGTATTTCATTTTTGTTACCACTTGCCAAAGCTAGAATTGACTTTCTTACATCACTAAGGGGTAATATTCCGAATTCGTCTCTAACGATAGCGTTGCTTCCTCCATCATCCATCATAGTTACAATGACACTTAGTTCCAAGTCTGAGTAGTCCTTTAAACCTTTTAGTACTGCTGTAGTTCCAGTTCCTCCACCTATGCAAGCTATTTTCATACTTTAAATTATACATATAAAATCAAATAATTAAAATTATATTGTTTGATTTTTAAAAATATAAAAGATAAATTGTAGTATAAGTTTAGACCTTTATACTATTATGATGAATAAAAAGGCCGCAAAGAATGTAGATGAATATATAAAAGGATATCCTGAAGACATTCAGATTGTTGCAAAGAAACTCCGTAAGCTTATTAAAGATAATGCTCCTGAAGCAAAGGAGATGATTAGTTATGCAATTCCTTTGTATAAGATGAATGGTAAGCATTTAGTAGCCTTTGCTATATATAAAAAGCATTATGGTTTTTATCCTACAAAATCAGAAATTTTCAAAGTATATGAAAAGGAACTTGAAGGATATAAGAAAAGTGTTGGTACTATTCAGTTTCCTATTAATAAACCTCTTCCATTTGATTTAATAAAAAAGATTGTGAAATTTAGGGTTGAAGAGAATGAAAGAGATACAATGGGTAGTTACAAATAGTTAGATATTTAGGCATAAAATTGATATAATTCCCCTACTAAATTATCCTATTAGTATTTATGTCTGAATATTCAGCAACTGGTGCATATACATTTGAAATGCTTGAGTCAGTACCAAAATCTATTGCTAAAGAAGCTATAAGTATTATCGAAACAGAGATTGATGAAACGGGATATATTCCTAATTATGCTTATACACTAGTTGTTACAAGATTCTTTCAATATATCCATCCATTAGATGGCTGTGAATACCTTGAGGTAAATATGGCGTTTAGAAAGAATAAAGGTTGTGAGGAGGATATATTAATATCGCCTAAAAGTGCTAAGGTTGTATACAAAAAGAACTTCATATGGGAATATTATGACCATAATATATCATGGAATAATTATGAATAATTCTTTCAAAACTCTTCTATATTACAAATATGTCGATATTGATGACCCTGAACAAGAAAAGCAAAATCAACAACTCCTTTGTAAAAGTCTTCATCTAAAAGGTCGAATTATACTAGGTAAAGAAGGTATTAATGGAACTGTAGAGGGATTAGAGAAAGATACTCAGAAATATATAGAGGAAGTACATAAAATTCCTGGGTTTGAGGATATTTGGTTTAAAGTAAGTGATAGTAATGGTGAAGGCTTCCCAAGACTTTCAATTAAAGTAAGAGATGAGATTGTAACCACCGGAATAAAAGGACTTGATCCAAGAATTAGTACTGGAAAGTATTTAACTGCAGGAGAAATGCATGAATGGATTGAAAAAGGGAAAAAATTCTATATTGTTGACATGAGAAATGATTACGAGCATAAATCTGGATATTTTAAAGATTCTATACTTGTCCCTATTCATCATTTTAGAGAGCTGCCCTCAGTTTTGCCTGTATTAGAAAGTTTGAAAGGTAAAACAATAGTAACTGTATGTACTGGTGGTGTTAGATGTGAGAAAGCTTCAGGATTTTTAATTCAAAATGGATTTGAAGATGTTTATCAATTATACGGGGGTATTGTTACATATATGGAGAAATATCCTAATCAAGATTTCTTAGGAAAACTTTATGTTTTTGATGGAAGGGTAACGATGGGTTTTAATACAGATTCTCAAGAACATGTAGTAGTAGGTAAATGTGAAAAATGTGGAAAATCCTCAGATAACTATGTTAATTGCTCAGATCTTAGTTGTCATCTTCACTTTATTTGTTGTAAGGAATGTAAAGCCGAAGACAAAGGGCAGCCAATGTGTAATAATCATAACTAAAATATTATGCTTATGCTATAGTTTTATTTCTAGTAATACTTGATTAGGACTCTTTGTTGCACTTAATCGATATTCTTTTGATGCTCCATTAAATGTATAAACTGATTTAGTACCTACTCTGCTTGTTGTAATTGTAATTCCACCAATTGTTTTATTATTCATTGAAGCATATATTCCATCAGAGCTTAAGCCTAAAAATGTTAACTCCAATTTACTACTTGCATTATACTTTGCATCTGCAGCAGGTGTTGGTCTGCTTGTTGTTCCTGAAACAGTAAAGATTATCGAAAGAACACCTCCTGATGTTGAATATGAATATGCACTGACCTTACAACTATCAGGTGCTACACAACCATCTAAAGCTTGTAATTCTTTTGAAAAATCACTGCTACCATATGACTCACTTGTTGTATTGCCTCCTGGGTATACAACATCAACGGTTACTTTCCATGAATTAGCACCATTTTCAGTTACAAATACTTTAAATGGTGTAGATTTACTTACACCAATGTCATATAACTCTTCTGTGGAATCTGCACTAACGTTATGATACAAACGAATTACACCCTCTTTATCAATATTTCTACTTTTTTGATAACCAATTCCACTTTGGTCTATTGTTACACCATTTAAATCAACTCTAATTGCACCAAGTGATGAACTATAGTTAACTACAACATATGGAGAAACTGTTGTATCGGTTGATTTAGCATCTAATGTAAATACAAAGTTATGGTATGTTGTCTTTGTTGTATCTGTAATTGATTTTAATGTGTATTCTTTTTTATTTGTACTGTCCCCTACTGTCTGTTTGGATTGTGAATATGTTGTTAAATCGGTTTCATCAACTGTTTGATCTGGTGGTGTGGTATCTGTTCCTGTTGATTCAGTAGGTGTATCTGTTTTGGTTCCACCAGTTGTTGTGTCTGGTGTGGATGTTGTAGGAGTTGTTG
>DASZTI010000158.1:0-3367 GCA_035548215.1 Candidatus Dojkabacteria bacterium | reverse complement strand
TCTCCAGCCTTAGCATCTTTGTCATATGTAACACTAACAATTTCGCCTTGGTAATTGTTGTGTTCTTTATCATAAAAAGTAATTCCATCAATGAACTGAGTAATATTTTGTGAGAATGCATTATGAATTTGTGTTAATTTTGTGTTTGTTGGTACTACACTATCCATATTTTTAATCATGGCCATATCAACAATCTTAACCTTATCTTTTGTAATACCAAATTGATATGAGCTATCCCCAATTAATTTTTCAATTGTTTTCTGCGCTTGATTTGTAACATCAGTTCCAGTTGAAAGATAACCGATCAAAATTCCTCCGGTTCCTCCGTCTATTTCAGGAACAACTCCAGGACCTCCATCTCTTCCTCCAAAGACATTTCCATCTCTATCAACTAAATATGTAAATGGTATATCGGTATAACCGAGTCTTGTGATTGAGTAATAGTAGAGTGTTTGATACCAATATTTCGCATCGAACGTAACATCTTGAGTTGCAGGAATGACCTGAGTAAGCCAAATGAATTGAGGTTGTGCATATGTTCTTGCTCCTTGATCTGAAAGTGATTGATCTACTTTTAAATCTGCCCGTGTTAATGTGTCAGCAAAAACAGGGATAGCGAACATTGCACAAAAGATTATTGATAATATTAGGGCAGAAAATTTCTTCATAAAGATATAGTAGCGATTTGTTGAGAATATATCAATACAAAAAGTACTACAACCCAAATCAAGATACCAATTAGGAGTTCTTTGTCTTTAAACCAGATACTTTCGACATTATGAACTTTACCTTTATAAATAACAGAGAGATATCTAATTAGAACATATAAAGCTATTGGTGTTGTTAACAGCAACCAGTGTGGGTATCTAAACATTGGTGGTAAGTATTGGTTTAACACAAAATTAAGTCCTTCAGATTGGAATGAATAAGCAAAGAGAATATATGCGGTAAAGGTAATAGCCATTGTTGAAGAAATAATATAGTCCAAAAGATTATTTGGATATACTTCCGAAGCGGTTCTATGCTTAATTGCTTTCTCACCTAATTGTATTACCTCAAGTTTTCTTTTTCCAAATGAAATCAAAAGAGCCATACCAATAATTGAAAGAAGGAGAAAGGCAGATATTTCTAATTGAAAAATTACAGCACCTGATACAGCTCTTAAGACAAAACCAATTGCAATTGTTATAACATCAACGATTCCAATATTCTTTAAAAAGAATGAGTACATCAACATTATAAGAACATAACAAGCGAGGATTAATAAGAAATATTCTGATTGTACAAATAATCTTTCAACTAAGATTCCCCCAGCTAATACTATAACTGAAAGTATTAATGTCCATGTTGGAGTAAGTTCTTTAATAAGTTCTACTCTTTCTTTCTTGTATGGATGTAATTTGTCTTTCTCAAAATCAACAATATCATTAACTAAATACATTGATGATGAAACTAAGGAGAATGCTAAAAAAGCAAAAATTCCTTTAAGATAGAATTTTTCTATGAACATTGATCCAGAGAAAAAGATTGGAATAAAAATTACCAAGTTTTTCAACCACTGATTTATTCTTAAAAGTTTTAGATATTTCATAGTTATATATTAATCCTTTTACTTAGGTAAATATACTCTCCTAGGATCAAGTGCATTAGCAATTATAACAATCGGGACCTTGTACAATTTACTTTTATATACAACGGATCCTTCGGATTCGATTCTATACACTGGAGTTAATCTTGTATATGAACTGTCAAAAAAGAAATAACCAAGAGTAATGCTTTTAGCAAGAGATGAAGTCGCTTGTGGCAAAGCATTCAAATTATCTAAATTATCCCCATCCTTAACTGCAGGTTTGGGAATAGTATTGGGATAAACTCCTTGAAAGACTTGTTTAGGATATAGATCGGATTGCATCACAGTACTAAGATTTGTTACATTAACAATATTTATATTTTCCTTATCACTGAGTTTCAAATCAATAAGGTTAAGAGAACCTTTATATAAATTCCCTGAGGTGTCTACTATTAAGTACTCGCTAAAACTATCTAATCCTGAAAGGTAAAGTGGTAAACCATCAATGCTTCGATTAAATTCAATCCTTATTTTATTACCTTGGTTAATTACATTTGCATTTATAAAATCATAATCTTTACCAAAATAATTTTTAAGAAGATTTCTCGCATATTGCAATGCATTATCTTTTGCTATGATACCAATTCCTGAAGTTATGCTAAGTGGTGAAGAAAATTTAAATGTTAATTGAAAGGTATTAGGCGTGTACTCAACTACATCTTCGTTTTTAATCCATGAGTAATAAACTCCTTGAACATTTGTTTTATTTAGATTATTTCTACCAGTACTCAAAAGAAATCTATCAATACTACTTACTTGATCAACATTATTAATTGGATATACATTTACGGCACTTGGAAACTTATCATCTTTAATAACATCCGTTGTTATATCTACATTATGATTTGTACTAAATGACAATGGAGTATCAATTAAATATACCGTATCATTTTTCTTCTGAGTTAGAGCAGAAACAATCCACCATATTATGAGTGCAAAAATAATAATTCCAATGATAATAATTATTGCTTTAGCTCTTCTATCTCCCCAGAGTTTTTTAAAGAATTCAATTACTGACATTGTGATATTGGGCATTTTAATTTATTTATATACCAATCATCCGCATCAACATAACTGCCACTGGCTCTTACTTCCGTATGGAAGTGGGGTCCACTCCAACAATCGGAAGTTTCAATATCTCTTTGGGCAACAGCTACTGCATGTCCTTTTAAGATCTTTCCACCAATTGGAGCGACCGCTTTAACATGAAGAAGGACATAAACATTGCCATCACTGTCGGTAAACTCTAACCATCCTCCATAGCTTACCCCAGCACACATTATACTATAGTTAACAGCGCTAAAGTGAGTTATTTTTCCATCGGTAGGAGCATACCAAACGGCCTCAGGAATTGAATTTGTTCCTACATCCATTGCCTTTTTCAGTTGGTGATATAAGCTTGAATTTGTTCCATGCCCTTGAGTACAAATTTGAGGTGAGAAGGTAAATGGACATGTTGAATTTACGGGGGGGAAATTGTCACCTCCTGTATCTCCACTATCCACATAATTCAATGAATCAGGGTTGTAGTTTGTACATTGAAGAGTTGAGCCTGGAACGACATAACGATATGAAGCAGCACTAGCAATTGGGTTGTGGAATAAGACATTCGTACTATAGAAGAAGATGAAACCAAAGATAGCTAGGATAAGAATTACAATAACACTTAGGATTTGTAAAACCCCCTTACCAACCTCAAATACCGCATTTGTAGCAAGTTCACTAATAACAAAAGCC
>DASZTI010000157.1:0-2433 GCA_035548215.1 Candidatus Dojkabacteria bacterium | reverse complement strand
TTTCAAAACCTTTTTTAATTGGTTCAACATCTTCAGGATTTTGAACTTTTGTGCCTCGCCCATATGGTATATCTATAACAATATGAGTGATACCCATTGAGATTTTTTTAGCAACAATACTTACCATCAACTTCTGATATGACTCCATATGAATTACTCTTTCAACATGGATAAGCACATCATCTGCAGGTGCAAGATCCAAAGCTCCACCCCAAACCATACATGCATTTGTCTTTTTTACTGTTGAAATAATTTCTTCTTCATTTAATGATACTGGCATTACTACTTCCAAAATATCAGAGGTACCTGCTGGACTAGTTATTGCTCGTGTTGAGGTGTTGGGGATAATAAGATCAAATGCTGCAATTATTGGTACTAAAACTGGTGTGACAGCCTTACCTGCAACTCCACCGATTGAATGTTTATCAACAACCAAATCGCCATTACCTTTAATATCCTTAAATGAAAGAATATCTCCCGTCTCAGCCATAGCCTTTGTCATCCAAAGAGTTTCCTCTTCATCAAATCCTGGGTTAAAGAAAGTACTCATGAAGTATGCAGTTTCAATCTCCCCTATTCTTCGACTACCCATATCTTTCATAATAATTTGGAGTTCTTCTTCGGTTAGTTTTTTACCTAACATTTTCTTTCGAATAATATCTACAGATTTGCTAGGTTCAGGTAGAAATATATCAACAATACTATCGTTTTCGACTTCAAATTTCTCCCAGATATCACTATAAATACCAACAAACCCTGGTTCAATATCTGTTGAGGTCAAATGAATAATTGTATTAATTACATTATCATTCCATCCGATTGTTAATGTATCACCATCTGCAATACCATCCTTATCTGCATCGACTTGATTTAACAAAATGTTATACAAATCTCCAGAAGATATATCTATTTTTTTTGCTTTTAAGTACAACGCCATAATTTATATCAGACAATTTAATTAAAATAACCAGCCATATTTCTCCCTTATAGTTCTAACAACATCTGCAGAATATATCAAGCCAAATTCTGTAATATATCCAGTTATTAGATTACCAGGAACAATATCAAAGGACGGATTATCAATCTTTAAACCTTTTGGAGGTTTATCCCAAACTTCACTTGGATCTCGCCTTTCTACTATGAAAGGTTTAGTAACCGTATCTGTATCTACTTTCAAAAAAGGTGTGATTACATAAACTGGTTTATTAGCAAAATATGCTGCAAGAACTACCCCCCAACTTCCAACTTTGTTCATAGCATTACCATGAATATCTATTTCATCAGCGCCAATAAATACAATATCTATATCAAATAGCCCTTTACCTGTTATATATGACTCAGCAGCACTGTCAGTAACAAGTGTGGTATCAACACCATTACTCACTAGGTTAGTTGCAGTTATTCTCCCTTGGAAAAGTGGTCTTGTTTCTGTACAAACAACCTTCAAACCTTTAATCGATTTATTTAATCCTATGATTAAATTCTCAGCAGTTGATGAATGGCAATGTGTGAAAATTGCTTCCGTTTCCTTCAAATGTTTAAGTCCATAATCAATAATTCCTTTTTTACTATCTTCTATTATTTCAAAATATTCATCACACAATTTATCTAAAGTTTTTATAAAGGCACTTGTTTCTAATTCCAAAAGATTTTTTGTAACAACATTAAACTTCAAAAATTTTATGAAGTTTTTTGCCAATGGTTCATTAGGTCTAGCATTAGCAAGTTTAGTACCAACTTCTATTATGTGTTCATAGACATTTCTAGATGTATCATTAGGGCCGAATTTCTTAAGAAGAAATTGCACTCCATAAATAGTAGCTAAAGCAACATTAGTTGCGCCTTGTATCTTAATACTCTTTATATCTTCTAAAAGACTTTGGGTATCTTTGTAACTTGAAAAGTCCATACTTTAATAAACCTAATCTAATATAACTTCTTCACCCAATGTTGGGATATGTGTATCTATTTTTAGATCATTGTGAATAAATTCAGCAAAATCTGCTGCAACTTGAGCTTCACCATGAACTAAGAAAATCCTTCTAGGTGTATGACCGAAACTTCTTAACCAATACATTAAATCGTCTCTATCTGCATGCGCTGAGAAACCTCCCAAAGTATGAACTTTAGCATTTACTTCATACTTTCTGCCTCGTATATACACCTCAGGTTCACCGTCAACAATTTTTCTTCCAAGTGTTCCTTCAACTTGATAGCCGACAAAAATAATACTTGTCTTAGCACTACTAATGTTATTTTCCAAATGATTAATAATTCTTCCTCCAGTACACATACCACTACCCGCAATAATAATTATTCCTCTCTTATCTATGAGTCTTTTTGACTCATCGGTACTTGCAACCTCATGATATCCATCAAATTGGAATGGATCATCTCCTTTCTCTATTAATCTTTGAGCATCTTCATCATAAT
>DASZTI010000156.1:0-1676 GCA_035548215.1 Candidatus Dojkabacteria bacterium | reverse complement strand
CTGTGACTGTTGTCATAATTAATGCAAATCTTAATTATTATTTTTCAATCTTTTTCAATATATCCTCAAGCTCTTTATTTGAGTTATATCTAATCAAAATCTTTCCTCCGTTATTAAGCTTTGTAATTTGAGCTGTATAACCAATACTCTTAGAAATTCTCTGAGCAACATCTTGAATATATTTCATAACGCTTTCATTTGTATCTTTTGTTGAAGACTTACCATAATTAAGTTTTCTTACCATCTGTTCAGTCTCTCTAACACTCAAACCTCTTTTAACAACAATGTTGGTAGCAGCAACAAGTGAAGACTCATTAGTTAAGCCAAGCAAAGCTCTTGCATGACCTTCTGAAATTGCCTCATTTAGTACAGCTTCTTTAACTTCATTAGGAAGTCCAAGTAATCTCATCTTATTGGTAATTGCTACTCTACTTAACCCAACTTTTTTAGCAATTTGTGCGTGTGTTAAATTGAAACCATCTTGAAGATTTTTAAATGCAACTGCTTCTTCGAGTGGATTTAAATCTTTTCTTTGAATGTTTTCAATTAAAGCAAGCTCTAACATTTCTTGTGCAGAAACATCTTTTATGACAACTGGAACTCTGTTTAAACCAGCAAGTTGGCTTGCTCTAAATCTTCTTTCTCCTGCGATTATAAAATACTTATCAGAATCTTTATCTTTAGTAATAATTAAAGGTTGAATAATACCATGTTCTCTAATTGAATCTGCAATCTCAATTAATTCTTCAGGTTTAATATGCATTCTAGGCTGATATGGATTAGGAACAATCTTTGAAATTTCAAAGTTCTCATTATATGCATTATTTGTATTCGCAATTTGCTCAGAATTAATGAGTGCTGCTAATCCTTTTCCTAGTCTTTGTTCTGACATTATTTTACCCTATTAATTT
Organism: Candidatus Dojkabacteria bacterium; assembly: GCA_035548215.1. Classification (GTDB taxonomy): domain Bacteria; phylum Patescibacteriota; class Dojkabacteria; order SC72; family SC72; genus DASZTI01. The sequence continues at coordinate 765 of DASZTI010000156.1, read as the reverse complement.
AATCAAATCGTTTTATAAATTCCTGTGCAAGCTTTTTGTATGCTACTCCACCTGTTGAATCTGGGTCGTACTCCATAATTGTCTTACCGTGTGAAGGAGCTTCAGATAATCTTACATTTCTTGGTACTATTGTATCAAAAACTAAATCTTTAAAGTATTGTTGAACATCACTTACAACACTCTCTGATAATTTTGTCCTACTATCAAACATAGTTAATACTATCCCACCTATCTCAAGTTGTGGATTTATCGCTTTAATCAATTTGGTAGTTTCCATAAGTTGTCCTAAACCTTCTAAAGCAAAATATTCACACTGGATTGGAACGATTAATTTATCCGAAGCGGAAAGTGCATTGATTGTGAGTAAGCCTAATGATGGAGGACAATCGATGATTACATAATCTATTGGTTCTTTAAATTCATTAATAGCTCGTTTAAGTAAAGTTTCTCTTGAAAGCATATTTACCATTTCAATTTCAGCTCCAGCAAGTGATAGATGAGAAGGGACTAACATTAAATTAGGAATATGTGTTTGTACAAAAGCTTGAGAAATTGGGAGCTGTTCGATCAAAACATTGTAAATACTTTTGTATGGGGCTGCTTGGTCTTGTGTCCAACTATCTTTTGCAAACTGTTGTGAAAAACCGACTCCAGAGCTGGTATTTGCCTGAGGATCTAAATCAATTAAAAGGACTTTTTTACCACTATATGCTAGAGCAGCACCTAAGTTTATAGCCGTAGTTGTTTTACCAACTCCTCCTTTTT
>DASZTI010000155.1:0-2206 GCA_035548215.1 Candidatus Dojkabacteria bacterium | reverse complement strand
TAAATGTTCTTTAATAAAACCTAACCTAGATTTATACAACATTTTGTATTTAAACATTGTTTTGAATATATGATGTTGTATAAATCAAAAACAAAAAAAGGAAAATAAAATGATTAAGAAAACTGTTCTGATTTTAATGTTCTTGTTTTTAGGTGTATGGGGTGCTCTCATTATTCCTAGCGGGATAGAACTCAAAGGAACTTTTAGGGGTTCCCCTGTTTATGTGATGTACTACCCGCATGATGTTGTGTGTCTTCAGACCTTATTGGGTCAAGAACAGAGTTGTATTAAAATTCCAAGCGATGGGGAGAAAGAAGTTGATCTTAAAATCGATGACAAAATTGTCTACGCAATTAAAGTCGATCCGAAGGGGGAATACAAAGTGTCATTTTCAATCATCACGCCCAAATAGGTTAGGTAATATTAAAAAGTGGTAGTTCCACAAACTCTGTGGAGCTACCACCCTAACCTTAAATATTTTAAATACTATTGATTATTTATATGACCCATAGTACTTGACATGTTTCTTCTAAATAGTATAATGTACATACAAATTTTCTTTTAATAGATTATTTGTAATTTGTTCTTTTAAATTAAAGGACCAATCATGAACTTCCACCTGGAACGCTTATAGTAATCGGAGATTTTAACGACTATTTTAAGCGTTACAGGGGGATCTAATTTTTCACCTTAAAAATCCATCGTAGATGGTTTATTATTTCGGAGGTCTTAATGGCCGACCGAAAAGGAGAATATCATGAACGGTTTTATCAAGGGTGTTGTTGTTGTGGTGCTGGTTGTGATCGCACTGGGTACTGCTCCCTATATCGGAAATGGCATCTGCCAGATCCGCAATGCGGAGAATCCCACAGCGTGCGTCATGCCGCCATTCATGCCTACCCTTGGCCACTAATAAGATCTTCGATCTCTGTGGCCAACTCCTGGCCTTGCCGCGATTTATCGCACAAGGCCAGGGGGTTGAAGTTTTATTTGAAAATATTTTTTGTTATCCTGTACTTTATTCTCCATTTTTGATATATTCAATACTGGAAAGTTATTATTGTAGGAAGGTGAGTGTAAAACTCACCTTTTTTTATTTTACTTATCATACTGTTTTAAATATAATTCAACAGTATTCTAATATTTTAATTATTATTATATTACTATGGCTTTTACATCAGACGCAGACGCAGCAATTAAACAAATCGCAGCTGAAAAAGGTATTCCTGTAGAAAAGGTATACGCAGCATTAAAAGATGCTATTTTAGTCGCATATAAAAAAGAGTATTTTAAAGACGGTTTCAATGAAGAAGAAGACAATCTCTCTGTTGAAATGAACAGTCTAAGTGATGGTTTTAAAATCATTGCAAAGAAAACCGTTGTTAAAAAAGTTGAGAATGAATTAAGAGAAATCTCTCTAGAACAAGCAAAACAAGTATCAAAAGACCTTAAGGTTGGTGATGTTGTTGAAGTCGAATTACCAGTAGATGCACAAGAATTTGGAAGAATTGCTGCACAAACTGCAAAACAAGTCCTCTTACAAAAGAACAGAGAATTTGAAAAAGAAGCAATATTAGAAGAATTCAGTGGAAAAATTGGCCAAGTATTCTCAGCTTTAATGCAAAGAATGCAAAGAGGAAGTGCAATATTTGAAATTGGAAAAGCAAGCGCAATTATGCCAGTAGAAGAGCAAATTCCTAACGAATTTTATAAAGTTGGTGAAAGATATAAGGTTTTATTAAAAGACATTATTGATACTCCAAACGGAAAAGAATTAGTAGTCTCAAGAGCTGATCCTGATTTCTTAATAGAACTCTTCAAAATGGAAGTTCCAGAAATTGAATCAGGTGTAGTTGAAGTAAAAGCTGTAGCAAGAGAAGCAGGTTCTAGAAGTAAAATGGCTGTATCATCTAACCAAGACGGTGTTGATCCAATTGGTTCATGTGTAGGTCAAAGAGGAATCAGAATTGCTAATGTTATGAGTGAATTAGGCGAAGAAAAGATTGATATCATCGAATGGGATGACAATATTGAAAAATTTGTTGCTAATGCACTAAGTCCAGCAAAGGTTGAATCAGTTAAGGTAAAGGGTGAAACTGCTACTGTAAAAGTTGCAGAAGACCAATTATCTTTAGCAATTGGTAGAGAAGGACAAAACGCAAGACTAGCATGGAAATTAACTACTAAGAAAGTTGATATTTTAGGA
>DASZTI010000154.1:0-3450 GCA_035548215.1 Candidatus Dojkabacteria bacterium | reverse complement strand
AGTTACCAAACAAAGAAACTCCAAGTACTTCTCCTTTGATAACATCAATATTCATGCCGACACTTTTATAAATTGGACCTACATACAATTGGTTGTTTTCACTAAATATTCCTTCAGTCACTAACAGAGAACTGTTGTCGCTTAAGTTATTAATAGACCCAGTATTTTTAAAGAAATCAAATAACACTTCTGGGTTGTTCTTTAAACAATCAACACTAGAGCAATTGTGCATAAATGAAACATCTTCGATAGTTGTTTTAATAATGCCCTTAGAATTATCATTAAGTAACCCTTGTTTATTAAGTAAGTCCTCTACATAACTAAAGTACTTTATGATTAAACGATATGTAGATTGATCCCCTTCAACCGCAATTGTAGATGTTATATCTTTTACTCCTTTCCACCTTTCATCATCGACATTAACAGTATAAATATCGCCAACAATATCTTTTCGATATGTATAATTTTCATTATCACCCCAATTATTCTCAACATTAGAAAATACTGAATCATAGAAAGATGTGCCATCAATTGCTTCATCTTGTACAAAGGTTTCTCTACTTGTTTCTAACCTAAGAATTTCTTCAACATTTTTATACCTCTTTACTAATGAGGATATATCTTGGTCTAAAACTTTTAATCTTAGATCGTCGGTGGAAATACCAAACATTGAATTAATTGTGAGAATTTTTGAGAAAAGACTTTTAGTATCCGCCCTCTTATTGTACAAAAGAATAAGAATTGTAGAGTCAGGCTTCTCTTCTTTCGCATACTGTTGTGTTAAATATGAATATGACTGAATATATGTATCGAAACTTGGTTTGTCACTTAATCTTTTCTTACTTTCTTTGAAAATAGCTATGTTAGTATCGCACAACTCAGATATATTTCCCTTTTTGTCATTTTTTAAAGCGGTGAAATAATTAATTCCATTGTCTAACCATTGTATATATTTAGGTATTAGTTCTTTTTCAACAACTTCTTTTCTCAATGATGAGAGCATATTGTAAGAATAGTTCATTACACTGTCTGAAGTTATATAAACAGGAATCTTTGATTTTAAAAGATCATAGTAATAAGAAGAAAAGCTTTGATAATATTTTCCTGGCATTTGTGTAAACCCATTTTTCAAAAGTTCTTTTTGTTGGTCTGTAGTTATTTCGTTATGAAAATATTTATTGATGCTTAAAAAGTCATGTGGTAATTTCGTTAGACCATTATTATTTTTAAGTGTTGATGACATTTTCCAATAACTTTCATCAAAGTTTGTTTGAGAATACTCAATCGTTTTTATTGGATATATTGATTTAGGTAAGAGAAAAAACAAATAAATAAGTGGTAGTGTTAAAAGAAAAATCGATATTATTAGTATAACAGTCCTTTTCATTTATAAAGTAACTTTATTTATCTATTTATAATAGTCTTGGGAAAAGTAAATTGCAATAATTGTGATAGAATTAATCATGAATAAAAGAGATGCCGACAAAAGAGTCTATATTAAGCTTCCGATTGTTAATACGGAAATAATTACACGACTTCAAAAGTATTTAAAAGATAATATCCATGAAGAGGTAGTTCCTATTTCAAAAGATAAGCTTCATATGACACTTTTCCATTATGGGAAGGCGCAAGAATTATATGAAGAAATAAAGAAATTAAATAGTGACCTGGATTTCGATAACTTCTTAACAGGTTTTTATAATCTCCTTTTAACTCATTCAGATATTAAAAGAAAGCTTAATATTATAATTAAAGGTGCAGAATTAGGAATCTCAAATATTAGACCCATGTCTGATAGCTTAGATATATTCGGAGATATTAATGAACCTGTGATAGTTTTAAGACTTAAAAGGCCAGCTGAACTACTAGAATACAGAGAAGAGATCTTTAAACAATTCAAAGAGTTTTTAAAAGACTGTGGCGTTAAAAATATAAAGAAATTTATGAAAGTCAGTCCTAATTTAAAATACCAGGTTGATTATAATCCGCATGTATCTTTGGGTTTTGCACATACAATGGATATACAATTACCAAAGATAGATGTTAGTGATATTCAGATATTGTTAGGAGGATTAGAGGTTGTAGATTAAATATCTATATTGATACCCCAGTATTGTTAGGATTGTATTCTGTTTGGTAGTTCACTAAAGACTTAGTATTCTTTTCCAACAGTGACTTTTCAAATTCATTAAAGTACTTTAAAGAGTCGGCCTCAAAACGGGATTTTAGTGTTTCGAGTCGTAAAGTTATTAGAGAAAGTTTTTCAATATCATTATTAATAACTGGCGTTACAAATTGTCGATATGATTTTTCAAAATCCCTAAAAAACAAATTACAATCCACAATTATTTTAAAATCTTTACTATTCAAATTAATCAGCAGTGATTTGTTTCCTTTCTTCCAAATACCAATGCCATGTTTAGTTAAAAAAGTATGAGCAAGGCTATGTCTTAATAAATTATAGAAGAGTGTTCCTAAATTTTCATACTGAGAATCAACTTTAACAAGATAATTATCCCAATAATGTAGAAAGTAATCTTCTCTGCCTTGGTCAGTACTATCAGGATATAAAAGTGTTCCAAGCATTTCTATACCAGAAAGAGTACTTAAAACCATGGGATAACATACTCCTCCAAGTTTAGTTATTCTGTCTGGTTGTATCTTGGACATATTCTCGAGATCACCTAAAAGATACCCTTCAATGTAGTGAGCAAAGAATTCTGAGGTTGATAATGGTCTTTGAAGCATTATTAAAAATAATAAGATTTGGTGAGCCGCCTGGGATTCGAACCCAGCACCAACTGGTTAAAAGCCAGATGCTCTACCGAATGAGCTAGCGGCCCACGAATGTGGATTAATCTTTGGAATTATACACCAAACTCTTAATAGGTTCAAAACTTTTCCTATGAATATCTGTTATTCCATATTTATAGATAGCTTCAATATGTTTTTTTGTTCCGTAACCTACATGAGATTCAAAGCCATAATCAGGGTATTTAACTGCATATTCCTTCATTATTCTATCTCTTGTAACCTTAGCTAAAACAGAAGCTGCCGAAATACTGTAATGATACATATCACCCCTAACAATACTTCTCATTTCATAATCATCAATTAAAAGAATTCCACCATCAGCAATTAAATAATTGGGATCTATTTTGAATTCCTTCACCATGTTATATATAGCATCAATCATCGCTTCTCTAACAGCATATCTAATGCCTATCTCGTCAATTCGTTCATTATCAATTATTCCAACCCCATACCCTGCGCTTTTCTCCTTAATTTTTTCAAAAGCCTCTTCCCTTCTCTTCTCTGTCATTTTCTTACTGTCTTTCACCCCTTCAACAATTTGATCCTCTCCTAATACAACAACACAACTGGCAACAACGGGTCCGGCTAAAGGACCTCTGCCTACCTCGTCTAAACCTGCGACATTAATATATCCTT
>DASZTI010000153.1:0-1583 GCA_035548215.1 Candidatus Dojkabacteria bacterium | reverse complement strand
CAGCTGCTGCTGAACCACCGGATGAGCCACCAGGTAATTTACTTATATCCCATGGGTTTCTTGTAGGTCCATAAGCTGAAGTAATTGTTGATGAACCATGACAGAACTGATCAAGGTTTACTTTTCCTAAAATGATTGCACCTTCGTCTAAAAGCTTTTGAGTAACAGTTGATTCATAAACGGGAACAAAATTATCAAGAACAAGTGACGCACAAGTTGTTCTAATCCCTTTTGTACAGTAAACATCTTTAATCGCAAGTGGAATTCCTGCTAGTTTATGAGATTTAAGATATTCAAAATCTTCATCAGCTTTTTTAGCCTGTGCTAATGCGAGTTCTTTAGTAACTGTGAGATAGGCATGAATATCTTTATCTTTCTTTTCGATTTGATCTAGATAGTAGTTTACTAACTGAGTTGCAGTAATTTCTTTGTTTAATAACTTTTTTCTTGCCTGAATAATTGTTAGATTTTCCATTACCCTAGAATGTTATTAAATTAACGATTAAAAATCAATCTATTTCTCAACTTTTATTATATTCAACTGGTGAAGAGCTCTTGTACAACCTGTGTAGAATTGTCTAGTCAAATGAAGGTCAGTTAAAATCTTTTCTTCAAAATCCATTATGTAAACACAATCGAATTCCAAACCTTTAGCTTTTGTTATTGGAATAACAAAAATACCAGAAGAATAATCTTCTTTATCAATTGAAATTAATCTGTTCTTGAGTTCTTTATTTTTCTCCAAGATTCTATAAACATCTTCTGCGTCATTACTATCTTTGGTTATTAAAGCAATGGTACTAAAGTTATTAGAGTAATCTATGAGTTTGGATATAAAATCTTTTTGTTCATTAGTATTTAATTGGGCAAAATTCTTTTTAATAATAAATTCATTTACTTCACTTCCATGTCTTAATACTGCTTCTGGTAATGGATAGCTTTTAGGAAAAATATTTTTAATTTTGCTATTAACATAATCAATTATTTCTACTGTTGTACGATATGTTTTACTCAATTGGTGATACGAGTATTTCATATTACTATCTTTGTACTTCTTTATTGTTTCAATCAAATCAATCCAATCGGTTATATATACAGGATCAATAATTGATTGTGCTAAATCTCCAGCTAAAAGTAGATTATTCTTTCTAACAATCATTGCTAGTGAGTATATTTGAGTGTAACTCATATCTTGTGCTTCATCAGCAATAACATAATCCATAACATAATCTGTAAAGCCGTAAATCATGAAGTAAAGTATGAGCGCAGCTGAAATGTCCTCTGTATCATAATAAATTACCTTTGCTGTGCTTTTAAGGATTTTATTAGTATACGCTTTAACATTCTTAGGTAGATCCATTAATTCGGTCATAATTCTGTAGGCCTTGTAAGGATTCGTAACTCTTTTAACGTAGTCATTTATTCCTTTCATAGTCTTTTCATCTATAACATTGAGATTAAAGTATGATCCAGTAACTTGTGCCTTAAGTTGTTTTTGAAGTATGGTTTTCTGAATTGCAAGTTCTAAAATTTCTTTTATTGGTAGAGTAGGATTCTTATCTTTTATAACAAAGTAGTTGTTA
>DASZTI010000152.1:0-7892 GCA_035548215.1 Candidatus Dojkabacteria bacterium | reverse complement strand
TTTCACCTTTGTAATTAATTTTTTGAAGCTTGTTTAAAAATGATCCGAAATCTTTAATATCTTTTTCCACTAGTCGTAATTGCTCCCCCTCGATAAACTCTTGGCATATGACAATATAATCTTCTATTATGTTAAGGAGTTTTCCTGTATTATTTTTTATTAGCCGCGGAATATGGAAATCTTTATTTGTTAAGAATGTTTGTATATCAAGGCTACGCATAATATCCTCTTCCTGCTTTTCTCTTCTATAGATCTTTAAGATGACTTTTGAATTGTTAGCATTAATAATATAAGTGTTTCTAACTGGAAGGGATCTTATTTCTTCAATACTTATAGCTATTAAACTAAACTCATTCTCGAGGAATTTTTTAACGAGAGAATTACTAATCTTCATATCGACGATTATAAAGTAATTCTTTGCATATTAACACACTTGTAAATTGAGGATTCTAATATAAGTAGCCTGGAATTTAAAATAAACTATTGATCGGTCTACTTTTTAGATTTCTGATAATTCAATAATGTTTTTATCTGGATCTAAGAAATATGCAACTTTCTGCCCCCATTCCGTTTTCTTTGGACCTTCAACAATTTTAATGCCTTTTTTATTTAAATTGTTAATCTCTGCTCCTATATTTTTAACTTGAAAAGCTATTACTATACTCCCCCCTTCGTTCATGTACTTAGTTGGAAGCATAGCTGTTGCACCTGACTTTTCAAATATTGCTAAGCTTGTTTCACCAAGGGTGAAGTCTGCAAATGGTTTTTCATTAGTATTAATTTTAAAACCTAAAATCTCAGTATAAAAATTGAATGATTTCTCAAAATCTTTAACTATCAAACAAATTGCAAATAATTTCTCTGTATTCATCAGAATAAAGTGTTAAATTTATTTCTCTATTATCCACTAAGTTTTTTCAGACAACTAGTGTAGTTCGCTACACCAGGTTATAATAAGACATGCATATAATACAGAAAACTCTGATAAAAAGATTAATGCTTTCCCCTTCGCTTAAATTCACTGAGCTTACCAATGGTTATAACGCTGACGACAATGTAGTTTTCCATCTAAAGAAGTTGACTGAATTGGGCTATATAAAGAAAGAAGAAAATCTTTATTTATTGACTACTGATGGTGTTAGAAAAACAAATGATTATGATTGGAAAAGTTTAGTAGAACTTGGGAGCAAACCGCTTTTTGTTGGCTTTATCGCTAAATACGCTGATAAATACCTAATTAAAAAGCACGACCATGCTAAAGATCAATTCTATAATCTTCCAAACGGAAAACCTTATTATGATAAAGAGATAAGAAAGGAACTTGTAAGGATTGCTAAGTCTGAAATGAATTTAGAAACTAAAGAAGATGACTTTGCCTTTGATTCAGTACATATAAAGCATATTGTGACATCTATAGGTGAAGTCATGTTTAGCGATGTTTTTGTCGTCTATTCAGTTCAGATATTTGAAATTGACGAGCTCCCTTCTAACATTGTGCTTATGAAAAAGGGTGAAGTTGAGAAGCTAAGAAATAAGTGGAAAGAAATAGATTTTTGTATCCTTAGAGAAGGATGGAAACCCTATCTAGAATATCGTTTTGAATCTAACTATATACTCTAAAAAACTGCAATACAGGTCTTTTCAATGGTGGGCGACACAGGACTCGAACCTGTGACCCCTACAGTGTCATTGTAGTGCTCTAACCAGCTGAGCTAGCCGCCCATTTATTAAATATTTAAAATAACATTGGTATTTTACAATTCTTTTAATGAGGTAGCAATACAGTCCTTTATCCTAATCTGTTATCACCATTTGAAATACGTTTAGTTTTTTCAAATCAATGTCTGTTTTTGAAATAAGAGATTTAATTAAATCCTCATTGGCGAAACTCTGTCCGATTGTAATAAAATTGGGATTAATTTCCTTGTATAAATCTTTAGCCTCATCGCATGGTTGATAATAGGCATCTTTAATAAAGACTGCATTAACAAAGCCAAGGCTTTTAATAATATCTACCCTACTCTTTTCATTGATTATTGGTTGAAGATTTCTTTTTTGCTTTTTAATACTAAGATCACTATCGATTCCGACAATTAAAAAATCACAAAGTTCTTTGGATTTTTTTAGTAAATCTAAATGAGAGATGTTAAACAGATCAAATTCCCCATGCGTGAAGCCAATAACCTTTCCTTGTTTTCTAAGATTGTATGCAAGTTCAAAAACTGAATTTTGTGAAAGTATCTTATTATTCTTTCTCAAAATTAATAATTTCTTTAACTAATTACTTTATCGATTAAACCGTAATCTTTTGCTTCTTTAGCTGTAAAGTACTTATCTCTATCGGCATCTCTTTCAATAGTCTTGAAGTCCTGTCCTGTTGCTTCTGCTAACATCTTAAAAAGTTTTTCTCGATCTTTTAAAATTTGTTTCGCAGCAATATCAATATCGCTAGCTTGACCTTGTGCACCACCTAATGGTTGGTGTATTAAAATTTCACTGTTTGGTAATGAAAGCCTTTTACCTTTTGCACCTCCGCTTAAAAGAATTGAACCCATTGAGGCAGCCAAACCAACTGCAATTGTTGAGACATCTGGCTTTATATAATTCATGGTATCAAGAATTGCTAAGCCAGCAGTAATATGACCACCTGGAGTATTTAAAAACATTTGAATATCTGCTTTTGCATCCTCTTTCTCCAAGAAAAGTAATTGAGCAATGATATTACTAGCCATGTTTGGCTCAATCTCTCCAGTTACAAAGATAATTCTATCTTTTAAAAGTCTAGAATAGATGTCATACGCTCGTTCATTATCTCTTTCTTTTTCAATGACTGTTGGAATTAATATACTCATATTTAATAATTATTAAATCTTAATATATTTAGTGCTTTGGTAATACTTTATCCATTAAATCGCCAAATGCTTTCTCTTTTAACATAACTCTTTTAATATATAATTGCCATTCTTTGTTATCATAATCGTACTCAACTCCTTTATTCTTTTCTTTAATATTTTCAACTTCTTCTTTTAATTCTTCGTCACTAATTTCAATCTTATTTTCTTTAGCATAAAGGTTTAAGAAGACATCTGCTTCTAAAGCTTCCTTTGCATCCTTCTTCCACATCTCTTTCATTGTTTCCATTGTGAGATTGTTAGCTTTTAAGAAGTCATCAAGAGTTACTTTTCGCTCTTCAAGATTGTGCATAAAGCTATGTTCTCTTTCAAAAGCTTCATATTCGATTGCTCTTGCAGGAATTGTAATATTTGAAAGTTTGATCGCTTGATTTAATGCATCAGATTCCATTTCCTGATGTACAATGTGATGCTTTTGATCTGCTAAGAGTTTTGCAATCTCTTTTCTAAAGTCTTCCATTGTTTTGACCTGATCTAATGCAACTCTTTCACCTGCTTCTTTTGCCCAGGCATCGGTTCCTTTTTTAGCTTTGATATCATCTCGCTTTTCTAAATCTGCAATGACAGCATCAATTTCTTTCTCCTCAACCTTAGTCTCTTTATGTTCAACCTTAACCTTTTTCATGTTTCCTAATTTAAATTCAGGCATAACAGTAACATCAACTTTGAATGTTAATTCCTTGTTTGTATCTAATTTAGGAATGTCCTTATATACAGGAGCTGCAACAATGTTTAATTCTTCTGTCGAAACTGCTTGTGCGACATAGATTGGAGCGATTTTTTCAAATGTTTGTTCTAAGATTTCTGGTTTTAATTGAACTTCTAAAAGTTCTTTTGGAACAGCACCTTTTCTAAAACCTTTTATATCAACTTTTTTAGATTCTTGTGCTAAAAGAGTATTGTATGATTTTGTAAATGCATCAGCAGGAATTACGATTTCGAATTCTACTGTTTCTGGGTTAACTTTTTTAACTTTGTATGTCTTATCCATATATTTTTAATGTAATTTAATGCCGTAAGTTTAATGTTTTTTGCGAGATTTGTCTAGTTTTCAGGATAGCCTTTAGAAGTATCATCATAATTTGTTGGATATCTTTGTTCCAAAATCTCCCTGAAATTTTTCTCAATCTGTGTGTTTGCAATTTCTTTTCTTTGAGTAATATCTAATAATGATTCGTTTGAATGTCCTAATGGTATTTCTTTTTGAATTTCCTCTTCTATCTCCCATAATTTAAAGTAGCCTTCTTCTAAAAGTCTTGTGCCTTGTGTTGTGAGCTCATTATAGTATCTATTTAAAAGAGTCTCTGAACTTATTTGTAAAACAGAACCTTTTTCTAATGTGTAGATATAATTAAAAAAGAAAAAGGGATTAATTGCTAGTCTCATCTGTTCTTCTCTTCCTGGTTGCATATATGCAATTCCGAGTATTTTTAAATCAATAAAAATATTAATATCATCTACAATTGAGCCTTCTGTGTAATCTATGTTAAGAGGTATTAAAGCACTTTCTTTTATATGATCTACAATCTCGTCTAAGGTATAACCATAAAAAAGATGTCCACCTTTTCTAAAAACATTGAGGTAAAAATCCAAGAGTCCTCCAGTTATAGCGTGGTTTCGCATGTTAGGGTTTTGTATAGTCATTATATATCTCCATAAATTTTATCTAGTTTGGCAACGATGACCTGTCTTTGGTTTGCCGTCCAAAGTGGTGTGCATGTAACTAAGGTAAGTCGGTAATCATTAGTATTAAGAAGAATTGATCGGTCATTTTTCTCCACAACTTTAGTTTCAACAACTGTATATCTATATGTTCCACCTTTTTGATTAATAATGACTTTGTCCCCTACTTTAATTTTATCCAAATTAAAAAATGTATCGGTTCGAGGAGGGAGATAAAGGAAACGGTGGGCAATTATGACTGTGTTACCTTTAAGACCAGGCTCACTTGATAACGGGAAATGCCAAAAGCCTTTATCCATACCATGGGAAGTTTCATCATCAACTACTTTTCCGTTAATGTTTACTGAAGGGATATACAGTTGAGTGTTTTGCTCTTCCATATTAAAACGAATTTTACCTTCGTTTCTTAGTTGTGCAATTTCATCAGGTGATATTTCTTCTAAAGTTCCGGGAGCTCCAATTTCACTCTCAACTTGTGTGAGATTAGGTGGAGAAATTTTCAAGAATAGATGCAATGTAGTATTACTTGCAATTCTGTATGGTTGAAGTTGTGAAAGGTAATTTTGAATGTCTGGATATTTAGGATAGATGATAAAAAAAAGAATTCCCGCAAGAACTGATAGTAGTAGTACGACGGTTGTAATTCTATAAATTATCTTTAACATATTGTTGCTATTATATCACTACTTCTAGCCTATTGCATTGGCCTAATGCTTGTTATAGACTAAAGTAATAATATAAATATATAGGACTATGCCTCGACCAAAAAAAGAAACAATGACTTCCAAGGTAGAAGTAAAAAGTAATAATAGCTCCGTTTCAGTATTTGCTGGAATGGTTGTATTATTTTTCGGAATCATCTTAGTGATAATTGGTATTGTATTTTTAGTTTTGTATAAACTTCCTCCAAAAGAAGATACAAAAATAGCTCAACCAAAGATTGAAACACTCCCTGTGTTTGTAAACACAAAGACTGTTACAGTAAAAGGAACAGCTGAAACCTCAAAGGTTATTGTTTATGTAAACGATAAAGCTGTTGATGAGAATGTTCCTGTTAGAGATAAAGAATTCACATATGAATATAAGTTTGAAACTGAAGGTAGTTATAAATTTGAAGCTGCAGCAGTAGAAGGTTTCCCTGTAAGACATAGAAGTCTTAAATCTTCTGATCAAGTTATTAGCGTTGACTGGAGTGCTCCAAGTAAAGATGTTAAATTCGTTTACAGTAAAACTGTTGATACAAAGAAAGTTAATGTTTCTGGAACTACAGAACCAAACAGCACTGTAATTATGACTAAAGGAAATAAGGAATACACAACAACCGCCGATAAAGATGGTAAGTTTACTTTTAAAAATATTCCATTAGATAAGGGTGAGAATTCATTTAGAGTTGTTGTTGCTGATAGAGCTGGTAATAGAACATTACTTGATAATAATGTCGTAATTGCATATAAACCTGGTTCAGTTGATGGAAATGGTACAACTGATCTTCCAGAGTCTGCAGGAAACTTAACAGATGCAATGAACTATGTATTTGGAAACAAACTTATGAGTACATTTGGAGTAATTGCTTTATTCCTTTTCTTTATTAGTAGCGCTTTCACGTTGCTCAAGCTCAGAAAGGATCTTGAATAATTTCTGATTGAATCGACCATTATATAGAACGAACCCATACTTATTTGTAAGGGTTTGTTCTGTTATATCTTGATCTTTTAAATGCTCCGCCATTGCAATTGATTTTGTCGTTTTAAATAACAAAGTAAAGTCATCTCGAATTAGTCCTGTAATAAGAGCGTTGGAATTAACAAAGGATTTAATATCCTGTGCTGAAAATATTCCATATTGTTTCTGTCCATTAAGTGAATGTGCAGGATGGGTATGAATATTAAAGAGATATGTAATATCAATCTTTTGAGGGAGATTTTTGTAATATATCTCTTTAGTTAAATATCGTTTTCCATCCACAAAAACCTCTTTAGTATAGTACTGGTTATTGTTGGGTTTAGGTGTGTAGGTAATCTTTACCTGTGAATTTGATTTAACCATTTTTTCATTTCCTTCCGTAATAGTTGAAAAGATTAAATCGCCATCTGCCCAAAATACTGAAACTGCTCTCTCGTTTCCATTTGTATCTGTCAGATGATAGAGATTAACGATATTTTTCCAGAAATCTTCAGGAAATGAGATTCCATTTGGTAATTCATATGAATATGGTTTTCTTCGATCTTTTGCCCATTGTAAAAGCAGAGAGTAAAGTCTGTAATACGAGATGGCTCTGAGATTATCATCTTCAAAAAAGAATTTGAGCAGTTTCTTTAACATAATATTAACAGTATAATACAAAAAATTTAATGAAGTAAGAGAAAAGTTATGTTTAAAAACTATCCTGTGTATATTGTAATTATTTTAGTTTTCCTTTATCTGTTTATTCCCTTTTTAGCACCTTTATTTTTTGAATTAGGTCAAACAAATGTTGGCGTTGCAATCAACAAGATTTATGAACCATTTTGTCATCAGAGAGTTGAAAGATCACTTTTTCTTTTTGGTAAGGATGGGTTTGTAAAAGAGTACTCAGTGGATCAATTGAAAGAATTAGATTATCTTCCTCAGACTCAGGCTAATGTAAATGTATGGCCAGAGTATTACGGTCATGGTTATTATGGTAATTCTGAAATTGGTTTTAAGGTTCCTCTTTGTATTAGAGACATTGCCCTCTATTTAGGTTTTGTAATTACTGCTTTGGTTGTTTCTTTGTGGATTGAAAAGAAAAATAAAAAGTTCCAAATGTCGATTGTACTTTTAATGGTTTTTCTTTTGCCAATGATGTTGGATGGCGTTGCTGAGACATTAATTGAACAGCTTAAATTTCAATTTGTGCCCATGTGGTTTGTTAACGATTGGGCTAGAAGAATTGTTACTGGTTTTCTATTTGGTATGGGATCTGCTTTATATATCATTCCTCATTTCTTTGATGAGATGAAAAAGGTAAAAGGCAAGAAATAGATGTTTAAACTTTTGCAGAAGTGTTTGGTTTAAAGGCTAGACCGTTATCTTTAAGTATTTGTAGCATATGACGAAAATCGTTTTTTGTTTCTCCCCAACCAAATTTGTCTTCATAATCTAACATTGAATAGGCAAATAAATTGGCCATTAATTCTTCAGAGGCCACGAGGTTTATTAAGCGGTCTAATCTCTTTTGCCAGTCAATTACAAAATTCTTGAGCAAACCCGATTCTTGTTCAGGTAGTGCTTGTATAAATTCTTGTGTCTTGTACATAGCTAAATGGGCAATTGTTA
>DASZTI010000151.1:0-4751 GCA_035548215.1 Candidatus Dojkabacteria bacterium | reverse complement strand
TGTTACGGTCTTTTTGGTAGTGGATTCTTTGTCTCATCAAATGGGTACATTGTGACCAATGGACATGTAGCAATTCCTAATTCTTTTGACTTACTCTCTGAAGATTTAACCCAAAGAACACAATTATCGTTATTCTGGCATGATGTAATTAATGATGGTTTATTAACACTTAAATCACAAGGATATAATATTTCCAGCCTTACAGTTGATGATCTTCTCACAGTTGGTTTAAAGTTCACTAAGTATTTAATGGACAATAATTACTTAACATTAACTCCAACATACCAAAACTATATTGAGGGAGATACACCTTTTAATATTGATGCGACTTCATATAATGTGAATAATGGAATTGCTGTAAAATTCATTGATGGTCAGGTTGATTCAAGTATGCTCATTGCAATAAATGCAGCAAATAACCAACCAACAGGTATTACCAAGCCTGATGTCGCAATTCTTAAATTAGATGGTGGAAGTAGTTACCCTGCCCTTTCACTTGTTGATTCAAAACTGGTAACTACTGGAGAAAAAATTCAAGTAATTGGTTTTCCTGGTTCTGCCAATAACTCATCATTATTTGGAACTGACACATCAAGAATAGCAACAATAACGAATGGAACAATCAGTGCCATCAAAAACAATTCAACAGGAGCATTTAAACTCCTTCAAATTGATGCTTCAATTTCACACGGTAATAGTGGTGGCCCAATCTTAAACTCAGATGGTCAAGTTGTTGGTATTGCTACATACAAGATTAATGGTTCAGAATCAGCTGATTTTAATGCAGGAGTTTCAGTAGAAGAGATTTCAAAGCTTTTAGCAAAAAATAATATTGCACTAACAACGGGAACTACTTCACAAAACATATCATCCGGTATTGATAACTTCTCAAAGTCATATTATAAACTCGCGGTAACAAACTTTAATGAAGCTGTTAAAGCATATCCTCCAACAGCAGATGTTTTAAATCCAATGATTAGTATTGCTCAAGAGAAGATTACTCAAGGTCAGGATCAAACTCCAATTATTAATACCATTGCTCTTGAGAATTTCTTAAATAATTATGGAATTCACCTTTCAGGTTATTCAACATTAATTCTGTTAATCGCTGTTGTTGGATTCTTAATCTTTGGTGCAATCACAATTACAGCAGTAATTATCAACAGAAGAAAAATGCTAAGTGTTAAAGCACCAATAATTGGAAATGCAGATCTCTCTGTTGTTAATAGTCAGATTAAAAACAATACAGATTACAGCATTCCACAAACAGAAAGACCAATCGATACAACACCTGTAGATCCTGCTGTAAACCAACAAATACCTCCTCAAAGCATGCCAACACCAAGTGTTATGCCTACTATGCCAGAACAAACAGTTACACAAGTACCTTCAGCAACAAATACTGCACCTACAACATCAGAAACAAATATTCCAACGGTTCCAGCAAATGAACCTAAGTTTACTGAAATTAGCGGACCAGCAATAAGTACTCCTGCAAGCACAAGTACTGTTCCAGTAAGTTTAACAAGTTCATATAACCCATTGCCTGAATCACAACCTACAACACCAGCAACTCCAACTACACCCCCAACCCCTGTAGTTCCTGCACAATAACTTCAATCAAGTTACTTGCATTACTTTTCCTCCTCTGTTATTATCGTTACATTTATGTTACGCTGGTGTAGCTCAGTTGGTAGAGCAACTCTTTCGTAAAGAGTAGGTCGACAGTCCGATTCTGTCCACCAGCTTATTTTGACTCATTAATTAAATATATAACTACATGTACTCTCCAAGTTATACAATCACGCACTTAATTCTCAACTACATTGTTAAGTATGAATTAGCAATGCAAAAAATTAAAACAACCCCTATTCCTGCGTCATATCTCAGTGATTTAACAGATAGAATAAAAGCAGAAGAGATAGATAAAATGGGTGAACTCATTGGCAACTCCATAGGCTACAGTAAAGCTCTTGAAATCCAAAGAGGTAAGATATTACCAAACAATAAGTTTAGATTGTTTAACAACTATCGTAGCGTTGAAGAATTCATAAATATCTATAACTCACAAACCTTCTTTAAACCTTCAATTGAACTTTCAATTCACATTAACAAACTCTTAACTAAAAAGGTTGTTGATGAGTGGGAAAGTGGGAAATTAAGAATATTTTCAGAAAAGCCATCCAATATTTACGATAACTGGTACGATCTCAGAGACTTCTATCCCAATCTTAAACCTAAACAGTATTTTGACGAAATTTATACATGGGTTCTTAACCCAAGGGTAAATGTAAACAAATTAATCCAATTGCCTCTAATCATGTATGAAATGATTGATAAGGCTCCATTCACTCATTTAAATCAAATAACAACTATATTAACTGTCGCTGCCGTTGCAAAAGAATATGGATATAACCCCAATAATTTAATCCCATTCTCTAAAGCAATAAATAGTATCTCAGAAGATATAAAATCAGCATTCAAATTAGCAAAATCTAAGAGGGATTTAACAATCTTTATTGAAGCAGTTCTTTATACCTTTTCGCTCACTGCAATTGAAGTTGAAAATATGATTATAAATACATATCAGAATCAGGTAAAGAAGTACAATAAACTTAATGGCATGTTTAATCCAAGGCAGATTAAATTACTTGAATATCTAGAAGTTGAAAAAAAGATCGGAAGACATGAGTATAGTAAGCTCATGGGAATTTCTTTCATGACAGCTTTTAGAGATTTGCAAGAACTTCTAACAAAAGGCTATTTAACTCAAAAGGGAGTGGGAAGAGGAACTTTCTATACGCTTAAAAAGGGTGTGAATGAGGAAGAGGGTTCAAATGAGATAAAAGCAGCTAAAAATGACCTTCAGGTTTTTTCTGACATTTGAAAAAACTCATAGATGTTGATAATATCATAACCATGAATAATTACGATGTAATAATTGGACTCGAGATTCATATACAGAATAAAACCAAATCAAAAATGTTCTGTACTTGTTCAACCGACTATTTCCAAAAAGAACCAAATACACTTACCTGCCCTGCTTGTTTAGGAATGCCTGGTGCTTTGCCTGTACCAAATAGAAGAGCAATTGAACTTTGTATCTTAATGGGTTTAGCTACACACTGTAAAATTGCAGATATTGTTAGATTCGATCGAAAGCATTATTTCTACCCAGACCTTCCTAAAGGCTATCAGATTAGCCAATATGATAATCCAATTTGTTCAGATGGTTATGTTGATGTTGTAGTTAACGGTGAAGAAAAAAGAGTTGAGATTGAAAGAATTCACCAGGAAGAGGATGTGGCAAAATCAACTCATCATAAAGAGAAAAACAGCGGCAAAGAATATACTCTAGTTGATTACAACAAATCAGGGATGCCATTAATTGAGATTGTTACTAAGCCAGTTATTAGATCTGCTGGTGAGGCTAAAGAATATGCAAACAGAATAAGGCAGATTGCTAGATATGTTGGAGCATCAGATGCTGATATGGAAAAAGGGCAGATGAGATGTGAACCAAATGTTTCAGTTCAGGTTAAAGGAACATGGGAATATAAAGATGGAAAAATCTTTCCAAAGGAAGGATACACATTAAATCCAAAAGTTGAAATTAAAAATATTGGATCTATTTCTGCTGTTGAGAAATCTATTCTTTATGAGGTTGATAGATTAATCAAAGAAATAGAAAGCGGCAGTAAAATTGTTCAGCAAACAAGAGGCTGGGATGCGGACAGAGGTGTAACAACCTTCCAAAGATCTAAAGAAAGTGCTCAGGATTATAGATATCTTCCAGATCCAGATATACCTTTAATTCAAATCACTGATAAAGATATTAAAGAAATCTCTAAAGAATTACCTGAACTTCCAAGTGAGAAATATGAAAGGTATGTTAAAGATTATGGTCTTTCAAGTTATGATAGCGATGTCTTAAGTCAGGACAGAAACACAGCGCAGTATTATGACCAATTAGTTGAAGTACTCAAAAAACAGTTTGATATTAAAGAAGCTGCTAAAGAAGGTGCGAACTGGCTAACTGGAATTATCTTTGGATTGTCTAATGATTTAAATAAACCAATTACGGATATCTTATCTGTAGAATTCTTTGAAGATTTCAAAGATCTAATTTCTGCAATTAAATCAAAGCAAATAACAAGCTCTAAAGGTAAAGAGATCTTTGATAGTGCAGTTAGAGAAAATAAGATTCAAGAACTCTCTGATATGGTTAAACAATCTGTCAGTTCAGTTGTTACTGATGATAGTGCAATTGAAACAATGGCAAGAGATGTACTTGAGGCTAATGAGAAAGCCGTAAAAGAGTATAAAGGCGGGAAAACAACAGTTATAATGTTCTTAGTTGGTCAACTAATGAGAGAAGCAAAGGGTAATGTTAATCCGACAACAGCTAAAGAAATTTTAGAAAAATTATTATCTTAAAAATATGAAAAAAGAAGAATTAAAACATTTAGCACACATATCTAGAATCAAATTAACAGAGCAAGAGCTTGAGAAGTTTACTCCGCAAATGCAATCAATTCTTGAGAGTGCCCAACAAGTACAAGATGCTGTTGCAAAGGCTAATAGACCATCAGCGAACAGAATGGTTATGTTAAAAGACCTAAGAGATGATATAATTAAACCCTCACTTACACAAAGTGATGCTCTTTTGAATGCCCCTTTTACAGAACTAGGTTTCGTAAAAGTATATGGAGAGTTAAAGGATGATTCCGAAGCATAAATAAATAATGCCG
>DASZTI010000150.1:0-2023 GCA_035548215.1 Candidatus Dojkabacteria bacterium | reverse complement strand
AATGTTTGTATAAAAGGTTCAAGAAGTATGTATGACCTTCATACTTTTAATGATCATCAAGTATATCGAGCCGAAAACGGTCAACCAGGCGAAAGTCTCAATCGAAAAGGAAATAATGGAAAGGATTTAATACTGATAGTTCCTCTTGTTACAGAAGTTATTATGGATGGTAAGGTGTTTGGAAGAGTTAGTGAAGATGGTCAAATCATTAAACTTTTAGATGGAACAAAAGGAAATCATGGCAATGTCTCAATAGGAAGACATTTCGATTTAAGAGCAACTAATGCTTTAAAAGAAACTAAACCTGTTAACATTCAGTTGCAGCTTAAACTCCACTCTGACGTTATTTTCATGGGTTATCCTAATGCTGGTAAATCAAGTATGTTAAATTCATTAACGAATGCAAAGGTTAAAACTGCTGCTTATGAATTTACTACTCTAGAGCCACAACTTGGCCTTATGGATGGTATTAGATTAATGGATTTACCAGGATTAATTAATGGGACTAATGAAGGAAGAGGTCTTGGAACATCTTTTGTTAAACACACTGAAAACGCTAAACTTGTAGCTCATTTTGTAAGTTTAGAGAATGAAAATCCGTTACAGACATATTTGAATCTTAGAGAAGAAATCAAGAAAATTAGTGAGGATTTATATAATAAACCTGAAGTAATAATTCTTACAAAAACAGATGAGAAAGATCCTAAAGAAGTTGAAGCTGCTGTTAATGCATTTAAGAAAAAAGGATTAAATGTTCTTACTTCTTCTATAATTGATGATGCTTCAATATCAAAGATAAAAGAGGTTTTTAAAGAGGAGTTGAAAAAGCAAAAAGAAGCTGAGATTCAGGAAGAAGTTTAATTCTTTTTTACTAGTGCCTGTTTCCTTTTTTCTAACCATTCGTCAAATTTCAAAACAAGTGCGGAGTTTATTCTATCTCCAATATTTTTTATTGCATCAAGATTGTATACTGTTTTGAAGGTTTCTACTCCATTAACTTCCGTTTGTAATTTTGCAGTTATCTTTTCTTCAGATAGTTTTCCTTTTTTATAAGCATTTCTTAAATGTTTTCTTACGGTTAAAAGTTGTACTCCCCAAAGTAAAGCAATTTCTCTTTGGGTTAGCCAAACTTCATTACCACTGAAATAGATGTTTACTCTTGTTTCTTCTAATGGTCTTACATAGACTGACTTAGAGAGTTTCTTTTTTATAATTGGTATTTCCATAATTTAGTCATTATATCATGCTCTTGCCTTTATAAATAAAAAGGCATACTCTATAAGAGTAGATAAACTATTATCGATGATATGTTCTAGTGAAAGTTAGCAACAAATTCATTCAATTTCCCAAACTTTAAAATTAAATAATTTTCGCTCTTTTATTTGTTATTTAAATTTTTATATTTTATTAATATGTACGTAAAAAATGTTCCATCCTTTATAGGTGCAATGGTTGATTTCGTGTTTGGTCTTGTTGTTCTTGGCTTAGGATTAAGATTCTTGTTTAGGCTTTTTGGTGCTAATCCTAATGCTGATTTCACAAAGTTTTTATATAACTCAACTGCAACATTACTTGAACCGTTTAGAAACATATTTACTCCTTATGTAGTCGATAAGGGTTATGTTTTTGAATTTTCAACTTTAATAGCTATTGTTATCTATTCTCTTGTTGCATGGCTATTAGTTGAATTTGTTATGTCTATTCAGGCATGGGTGAATAGCATGTCGTCAAAAAAATAAGGCAAAGAAATAAACAAATTAATTGTCTTTTGGGGGTTTGTTTTTATGTGAATTGAAACTCGCTTAATAGTTGGGCAGCTTCATTGATGATTATATTACGATTTTACTTTAACCACAAGGTCTTTCACTATGATTAAGGTAGTCAGTACCCAACTCATAGTTTACATTATAATGTTGATTTCATATAATCATACTATTAATTTTCTATAAGCAATTTTATGACAAATGAGGTATTAGATGTTAATAAGTTAAAGGAAATAACTGGGCTTAATGAAGATGGTTTA
>DASZTI010000149.1:0-2898 GCA_035548215.1 Candidatus Dojkabacteria bacterium | reverse complement strand
TGTAATTGTACATCACAAGTAATACCGGCATTGTTCACCAAGATATCAATGTGCCCTTGTTCTGCTTCAATATTTTTTATCATGGCTTCACAAGAATAAAAATCGGTAACATCAACATACTGAATGGCTATATCAAGTCCTTGATTTTTTTGCTGAAGTTGCCAAGCTTTAGCGGCTTCATGGTTGCCTTTTTGGTTGTAACTTGCGATGACTTTACTACCTAATTTTGTCAAATGTTGACAAATAGCTGTTCCTATTCCACCCATTCCACCCGTAACTAGTGCAATTTTATCCTTCATAAAATAGCCTCCATGAAAACGATTGCAACTTCCCATCGCAAAAATGCAATAGGAATAGGAGAGATGATTATGTTCAAGAAGATGCTATAGGTATTAGTATACTATAAATAATAAGCTATTGTTATACTCGAACCATTGTATGGTGACCTAGCTGCTTCACAACAGGCACTTTTGATACTCTTCTTTCAATATGTCTTAAAGAATTTTGCCACATCAATCCTGGATAGTAGATTCCATTTGGTTGATCAGTAACAACTTTTCTATACTTATGTTTCAATGCCTTGTTACGTGTTTCTTGTAATTTATGAAAGCATCTTAATTCTAAATGATATTCTCTGATGACTTTATATAAAGAGTCATGATTTTTATGAACAGATGTTTTTATTGGTAAAATCTCTTTTGCTTCTTGTGGATCTACACCTTCTTGAAATACTTTGCGCAAAGTACTTTCTATTTTTTGTCGTTTATTAAAGTCTTCTTCATTTAAATATCCTAAGACAATTTCTAATATTTGTTTAATTTTTTTATAATCTATCTTTTCTTTATCATTAGGATTAACCACATCAACAATTGCTGTTAACGCATGGTCTAGGACTTGACAGGTAGCGTTATCAATAGGATCTAAATAACCAACAATTATTCTTTCTAAAAGTTTTGCAACATCTTTTGCAGGCTCATCAGCTGATTTTTCTAACGTATCACAAATATCAAAAAGATTATTAAATTTTTTCACATCTTTAGATATCTTTTTATGAACATCATCTTTCTTAGCAGCAGCTATGTCATCCACATTTTTTTTATCTTTATGTTTTTCTTTAAAATGCATTAACAGTTTTATGCCTTTTACTTCAAGACGTTTTAAGCGCGAGGGTTCATGATTAAAGTCACATTGTAAATCAATATATTCTTTAAATTTTGCATAAAGAGAGGCTAAATATGCAAGATCAAAACCAAAGTGATTATATAACCATAAAATATCATTTAATGCTTGTAACATTCTTGGTTTATCTTTTTGACCTTGTACATTAGGATCTGTTAAACATTTTAATAAAAATTCCTCATCTATATGGCCGTCTTTTAACAAGTAAAACTTAAGATAATCTTTTACTCCCGGTTTATTGATTAAGGCTCTATAATCTTCATCATGATTTAGTAAATATAACGGCGTTGGTGCTGGACATTCACCCGTTACATCATAATCATTAGTTTGAAAGAATATATTTGCCTGCATCAATTCAATAACAGCTGCGCCAATTTCTTGTGGAGATTTAAAATTGAGGATAGGCGATAATACGTTGCCGTGTTGTTTATGATTTTTCTTAGGTACTTTATGTTCTTGAACTAAAGCATTGTGATCTTTTTGCTCCGGTAATGTTGATTTATCATTTTTTGGTTTGGCAGCAATTGATTGCATGAAAAATAACTGAACGATCTGATCAGCTCGCCAAGTATCTCTTATACGATCTTTTACTTGATATTTCCCATTATCAGTATATCCATAGACGCCTTGTTTATCTTCTTTAATATGAGGAATAGATCTATACAAATATTTTCGCAAATTTTTTCCACCAATATGCATTTTACTGAACCAATACCATTCTTTAGGTGGCGTTGGATCAAATAAGTTTAACATTTCATTGGTTAACATTTTAGGCAAATATCTTCCAACTTTGTCATGATCTTTTTTTACTAATTTTAAGCCAGGATATTTTTCTTCCTTTGCTGCTTTTACTTCTTGTTTTACTTTAGCTTCTTGCATATCTTCTTCTTTTGGTTCTTGCTCTGCTTTTGGTTCTTGTTCTGCTTTTGATTCTTGCTCTGCATTTGGTTCTTGTTCTGCTTTTGGTTCTTGTTCTGCTTTTGGTCTTTGTTCTGCTTTTGGTCTTTGTTCTGCTTTTGGTTCTTGTTCTACTTGTTGTTCTTGTACTGTTTTTTCTTTTGCGGCCTTAGGTGTATTTGCCTCTTTAGCTCCTTCTTCTTTATATCCTAAGACAAGATTGCTTGGAGCAGTATAATCCCGAACTAAAACACCACCTGCAAAATATCGAATAAGAAATCGCTTGATAGATTCGACCGTATTATCATCATTAAGCATCAGTGCTTTAGCAATTTTTATAGATTCAGCTAAACTCTCATTCTTTGTTAATTCGTGACGGTGTTGTTGCTTTATAATGCCACCTACTTTACGCGCGACAAATCCAACATAATCATAATTGTCAGGACGTTTTGCTTCTAATAAATCTTTTTCCAACATTTCGTCCTGTACTCTTGTAATATAGGTTCCTAATACTTCATCATTTGGTGAAACAATTTCGGCTGACTTATATAATTTAAGGGCTTCAGCTTTTAGTACGTTCTCAACTTGGTTCCAAAGAGAATCAATTAATTCACCAATAGAATCCTTTGATAATCTATTGTCTAATAAACCCGAATTTTTTAAAGAGAATTCTAAACCATCTCTAACAGTTTCGTGTAACGTTTCTGCTGTAATTGCGGTTGCTACCAATTGGTTTGTAGCATCTTCTGCAGGTCCCATGGCAATTTCAACAAGTTTCACTGCCACGCCCACGTTGACGATGTTTAATATTATTTGCAATAA
>DASZTI010000148.1:0-10959 GCA_035548215.1 Candidatus Dojkabacteria bacterium | reverse complement strand
TGCCAATGATAGCAGGAATAATCAATAATAGACTTAATAATGGTTGGTTACTTCAAATCGATGCGACACTATTGTATTATTACAAGGATTGGTTGCATGTACTTACAGCCGCAGAAATAAAAACTGACGAACCTTACAATACATATACAAGACCAGGGTTAACTCCTACTCCTATATGTAATCCAGGGTTAGTAGCAATCAATTCGGCCTTACATCCTAAGGCTAATGTATATTTCTTCTATCTTCATGATAGTCATGGTAATATACATTACGCAAAAACATACGAAGAGCATATACAAAACTACAATACATACAGATAACATTAAAATATATTTAAGATAATCAAGAATAGTAATGGAAAAGATGAATATGTCTGTTAATGAGACTAAAGATAACAAGGAAAAAATTGACCTTACAAAAACCCCTGTAAACTTAAACCAATTAGGGCTCAAACCTAAAAAGAAAATTAACTGGTTTAAAGCTATCTTATTAACATTACTTTTCATCGTTATAGCTGGTTCAGCCTTTTATGGTGTTAGACTCTATTTATTCTCCAAGGCTATCGGTATTAAAATAACTCCTCAAGATATTTTAGAACCAATTAAAAAAGATCCTGTTCTTAAAAAAGACTCAACAGGTAAATATACTAGCGTTCTTCTTGTTGGTATTGATACAAGGGATGCCTCAAGTGGTTTAAAGAATACAGATAGTATGATTATCGCAACATATAATTACGACACAAAAAATATAACAATGATCTCAGTCCCAAGAGATATGTATGTTAAAGTACCTAACGATACTTGGTATACAAAGGTTAACGCTCTTTATGCAATTGGTGAAAATAAGAAAAAAGGAAATGGTTTGAACTTCCTTAAGGGCGCATTAGAGAATATCACAGGAATTCCAATCCAATATTATGCAATGATCGATTTGCAAGGCTTTAGATCAGTTATAGATATTATGGGCGGTATAACCGTTAATGTTCAAAACTCATTTACAGACTATTGTTACCCAGCTGAAAAAGATAGTAAATCAGTTCATTTCTGCGATTTAATTAATGGTATGGCAGAAACAATTACTTTCAACCAAGGTGAACAAAAGATGAATGGAGCAACTGCTCTTAAGTACTCAAGATCCCGACACTCATCAGACAATGGAGAAGGTTCTGATTTCTATAGAGCAAGAAGACAACAGAATGTATTGGTCGCAATTAGAAATAAGATTCTTTCTTCTGATACTCTTTTAAATCCTAAAAAGGTGTTAGATATTATTCAAGCATTACAAGATAATCTCCAACTTTCAGAGTTTACATCTGAAGATTTACAAGCTGCTATTAACTTAGGTTTAAGTCAAAAAGAAAGTAAAGGTGGTATGTATTCATTTGTTACAGATCCTAACTTTGGAAACAAAAAGATTTTCACAACTCAAGGTTTTAACATTGGGAATCTTTATGTAATTGGTCCTCGAGCAGGTTTGGATAACTACAAAGATGTTCATGCAGCAATCACTTTGATTATGGCTGACCCACAATTCTATTCAGAAGATAGCGTTATAAGAGTATATGACACTGGTATTGGATATCCAAAAGCTCTTGCACAAACTCAGGCATTACAAGCTAAATACCCATATTCAAACATCTTATTCATGGGGACATTATTTAAGGATAAAACTGGAACCGTTGTTTATTCACATACAGCAAATGCAAATACAAGAACCGTTGCTGTGCTTGGTGAATACCTTAAATCTACATCCGTAGATAAACCAAGTTATGTTAAAACTAACTTGAATGGTGAAGATGTTTCTATTCTTTTAGGAGCAGCTCCAAAAGCCCAAACAGATACTAAAAAATAAAAATCATGATCTACCTATATCATGGCGAAGAAAAATATTTATCGACTTTAGCTGTTAAAGAATTATCCAATTCTCTTTCCCCTATTGAGATTATTAATGCAGAAACTTTAACTCCAACAGCTGTTATTGAAAAATTAACAACCCAAGATATGTTCGGAGGAGCGAAAAACTTTGTTATAAAACGAATTTACTCGAACAAAGAGAAAGATAAACTTATCCCCGCAATTATAGACCTTCTTAAAAAGGAAGAGAAAAGCTCTCAAACATATATATTTTGGGAAGATTCAAAAGTAAAAAGTAATACCAAACTGTTTAAATACATTGACTCATTAAAAGGAAATAATGAATATAAAGCATTAAATAAAAGGCAATTTGTAACTTGGCTAAACGAAATTATTAAAGAGAAGAATATAAAGATTTCAAAGACGGCTATTGATCTCCTAGCTTCTAGGGTCAACTATAATTCTCAAAAAGCGATTAATGAATTGGAAAAATTAACTCTGTTAGAAATTGATGGTATTGAAGAAAAAGATATTAAAGAAAATGTAGCTCAAACTTTAGAGCAAAAAATTTGGGACCTAACTGATGCAATTAATCAGAAGGATAAAAAAAGAACCATGGAAATTTATAGCAATCTTTTTTCAAACCAAGTAGATCCCTTTTTTATGATTGCCATGATTACTCGAAATTATCGTTTGA
Organism: Candidatus Dojkabacteria bacterium; assembly: GCA_035548215.1. GTDB lineage: Bacteria > Patescibacteriota > Dojkabacteria > SC72 > SC72 > DASZTI01. The sequence continues at coordinate 8,409 of DASZTI010000148.1, read as the reverse complement.
TATATCTAACTAAACAATTATATGAAAATGGCAAGACAGACAGAGAGATTCCAGGCATTTTACGCATTCCTCCTTTCACATTCTACCCAATTCTCCATCATGCAAAAAATATTGAATATTCTACCTTAAAAAATATCTATGAAAAGCTTACCAATTTAGACTATTTAAGCAAAACAGGAGAACTAGATCCAAGTATCAATCTTCCCCTTCTGCTTTTAAAAATAAATTGACAGGACAACACATATTTCATAAACTGGAATATCTTAAGATTTCTGCCTTCGTATGGACAAGAACAGAACAAAAACAATAATTACGGCAATATTGGTTGTAACCTTATTGCTTGGTGTAGCAGCAATTGTAACAGCTTATTACTACTTACAAGTTAAAGATGTTACCCCTCAAAATACTAATGCAGCCCAGGCTTGTGGTTGTTATTTTGTTAACACAACCGACACTTTAAAAAGTTGTAGTGATGCAGATCCAAAGCAAGCATTTGAATATCGAACTGGAACCGTTCAAACAAATGGAAGTTGTTCAGCAAGTTGTGATTTAAGAACTGCAGCAACCTTAGTAAATACTTCAACCACTGTAGGAGGAAGCACAACAAACGGTTCAGTTATTTCATGTAAGGCTAACAACTCGGCTTCAGCATTTGGCTGTATTGATCTTTCAGTTGAAAATCCTGATGGTAATAGATATGCAAACAGCATAACCCCAACAACACCAATAACTATTAAAGCAAAGTTTGTAATACCTTCATCAGTTTATGTCCAAGGACAAGACTTCTATAAAGATTTCAGTTTCTTAATTAACGGAAATAAGGTCAGTGTTGATACAAAGGATATTGTAACAACAGGAACTGACCAAGATAAATCATTTACCGTATCAACAAAAATGACTGGATATAATGGTGCAGACACATTAACTATCCAAGCTTTTGGTAATACAGTTACAAATACTCAATTAACTTCTGAGGCTTGTTTAAGACAATTAGCAATTGCACAACCAAAAGTTGCGGCATGTACAAAGCTTAATTATACAGTTGCTTTAGATACCACAACTTCAAAGCCAAAAGTAAGTAACTTAAGCTTACAATTAGGTGGTTTAACAACCGAGCCGAAGTCACTTTCTGTTACCTTCACAGCAGGAACAGGAAAAACCAAATTAACAACAGGAGATATCACTTCATACTATTCTAACGGGACAGTTTCACTTGATAACGCTTACTTGTATAAGTCATCAAACTTCACTTCAAATAATAATTTCTCAGTTCTTGATAGTGAGACCAGTAAGGTAGATGTTGCAGCTCAAGTAACAGTTGATGGTAAAGCAATCGATTCTCAAGCTTGTGCTTTAAGTCAGGAAGTTCCAACTAAAACTCCAACTGACACTGACCCAACAGTTAGTTGTGTTTGTACAAATGGTAAGAACTTAGGAACAATGACTCAATCAGCATGTACGACTGCAAAACAAACTCAATGTGCAACTACACCATCTGACACCCCTACAGCTACAAATTCTAATTTCGCAGTAACTAATACAGCTTCTTTAGCATGTGTTGAACGAACAAGCCCTGACAATCAAGTAACATATACCATCAGAATTAAGAATAATGCCTCTGACACACAAAATGTCACATCAGTTTTAGATAAGTTACCTCTTGGTTTTACTTATGTAACAGATAGTACCGTTATCAATGGTGCATCTGCAACCGATACTTCAACAGTAACAGTTTCAACAACAGGTAGTACACAATCCTTAACATTCCAAGTAACTGGCGGTTGGTCAGTAACTTCTGGTAGTACAATGACAATTACATTTAAAGCTTTAGCATCTTCATCAGCATTAACTGGAGCTAATTTAAATGAGGTTGTTGTAACACCTGTAAACACACCAACAGATAGTACAACTTTAAGATCACAAGCATCTGTAGAAGTTGCACAAAGTTGTACCGCTCCTGATACAGGTTTGTTTGATAGTACATTAGCCAAGATTATCTTAAGCCTAGTCATAATTGTCATCGGCTTTATAATGTATTATTCAGAATTAGGTGAAGAAGTTTCAATGCATATTATGAATTCTTCTGTGTTTGAAGGATTAAGATTACAATATCTTAGAATCACAAAACCAAACAGATACTTTGAAGAGAAAACAGTTAAAAAGCTTTCAAACAGAAAGAAGAATTAAAAATCCTAGTTAAGAATCATTGGAGAAGTACCTAAACCATAGGGCTTATTGTTTGAGATAATAATAAAGTACAAATTATCCCACTTCTTCTCGAGAGTCACCTTATGTTGAGTACTGGAGAGATTCAGCTTTTCATTGATACCAGTATAATTAAGGTTATCACTAAATTCTCCATATTTAACAAACCCACTACATTTAGATTTAGTATTCCAAGTAACATTGTAATTGTTTGTATCTTTACTCACTAAAACATCATATGGAATGCATTCATCTTCTTTAGGTTGCATGTACTTAGCAAAACTATCTCTCTTAAAGTACACAAAACCTGAGAGTGCAAGAAACGAAAGGACAATAATTGTAGTTAAAAACTTTTTCTTTTTACTCATTAACTACAATATAGAAAATTTTATCTGTACTATGCTCACCATCACTAATATTTACATCAATCTTATATGTTCCTTTGTCAGTATAACTAGGGAAGCCATAAAGATGATTTCCGTTTATATATAACCACTTAGGCCCCTCTACAATAGCATAAAGCAGCTTAGAAGGTTCAGTATCACTATCAATACCTTTCAAATAGTAATCATATTTAAATCCAGCCTTAACACTTGGAGCAGGTGTATCAATAATTTGTGGGTATATCGAAATGTCAAAAACTCCCTTTACAGCCTGATTGCTTTGAGCTTGACTCGCAGTTCCCTGCCCTCTTTCTACTTTATCATTTGGATTTAAGAAAAGATAAACAAACAGAGGAATTAATGAAACGAAAAGAAAGGCAATAAAAAAGAGAAGTCTATTATCAATTTTATTTCCATATCTCATAATTAAATATTATCACAATCCATAATGTTTACAAATTAATCTTTTCTCTATATAATCAACCGTATTGTAATATTATTTTTTGTTCAAGTTTATGCCAAATATCAAAGCTTCAATTAAAGATTTAAGAAAAACAGGAAGAAAATCTACATACAATGATAGATTAAGAAATAGAATTAAAAGAGCTGTGAAATCATTCAGCGATTTATTAAAGCAAAACAATCCTGAAAAAGCTGCTAAATTACTACCTAATATAAATAAAGTTCTTGACAAGGCTGCTAAGAAAAATGTTATTAAGAAAGAAAACGCAAGTCGAAAAATTTCTAGATTAACTAAGAATCTAAACAAAATTACTGCCAATAATGTCAAAGATACTAAGAAGAGCTCTTAAAATTGCAATATTACCAGCATCACTACTAATAACTGGTAAATTCCTTTCAATGTTTTTTCTAATATCGTATTTTCAATTAGGTTTTAACATCCAAACTTCTTACTCAAGTCTTCTTGATATCCAAGTTGCATTAGAAAATACTAAAGCTGTTAATTTTGTAAACAGTTATTCAAACTTTTTTGTACTTCTACTGGTTCTCATTCCTGTAATATACATGTCTTTTAGAAAAATAATTTTACAAAACACATTAGAAAATCCAAGAACAGTTGCAAAGCTAACTCGATTAAATATTTTGAAATGGATTACTCATGAAAAAACTTCAATTCTTACCATGCTCATATGGGTAATTTTTCTTTGGATTATTACAGGGGTAATTATCTCAAGTACCCTTATGGATACTACATATTCTTGGATAGCAATTTTTGCTACAGTATCTTCAATTATCTCAACTTGGGGATTGGTGAAGACATTTGAAGTAGAACTTGATAAAATTTATCCAAATAATGTAAGTAAATATTTATGAACTACGCAAAACGAGAACTAAAAAGAGTTAGAAACAAAGTAGCCCCATTATTAGAACCATTCGCAATAGTTGCACTTCTCTCTTTATTTGTTTTACCTGCATTAGTTTTAATCAATTTAACTCCAATTGCATCAAACAAAATTCAGAACACTAATAATGTTTTAGGTTTAGAAGATAAACCAGGTAACACAGGTATCGTTATGGTTGGTGGTACACACAATATAATTACGCATGAGAGATTTGAAGCTAAAGACAATGGCATTTCGGTTTATGCCACAACAATTAAAGCAAGAGACGCTGGAACATATTCTAAACCAGTACTTCAGATTGATAACCCTAGTGGACACGATGTAAAAGTTGAATTCACTGGATATTCATCTGCTTCTCTGTACTCTGATGTATCATTAAAATATGACAACAATATTGTTTCGATAATGAATAATACTGGCGCAGGAAACACAGGAGAAATTGTTATCCCATCAAATAAGACTGTAACAGTATATTTAGAAATAACAAATCTATCAAAAATATCTTTTGAGCAAAACCTGCAAATTGAAGTGAAAGTTCTCTAGTATGTCCAGTTCCAAAACAAGCAAGAAAAAAATCTCCTTTAAACACACCTACATGGATCTTGACCTGTCATTTCGCATCTTAGATTTCAAAAAAATTAACAACTTAAAAGACAATGGTCTTAAAAGAATCTATTACAACGAATTTTCAACAGACCATTTAAAAGAAATTATTCAGCTGTATAGCAAAGATCGAAAAGGAATAACTATTAGACAAATACGAGATTTATTTAGAGATATGGGTTTTAACCTTGGTGTTCTTACTGGCAAACAAAGGGATTCTGATATATCAATTAGTTACAATATTAATTACATCATTCCTTTTTGGAAAAAATTCATTGAATTACTTTTTAAAAACAAATTGGATTTGAAAATGTTTTTAACCTCGAAATTTGGCCCAGGAAAAAGAAGACTGCATGGCAGAGTCTATCATTGTAATAACGGGAAATGGGTCATAACGATGCATGTTGATATGAGTAATGTTTTCAACATACTTAATCCAGTTGGAATATATAAATCACATTTGAAATCTGGAGCTGGTAACTATGAATTAGGAACTGCAATTATGAAGAGTGCTTTGCAAAAAAATATTGAACTTATGAACAAGAATAAGGATATAAGAGGGCAAGTAAATATGGATAATATCTTCAGCGAACTTAACAAATGATTCATGAAATCCCTTAAACAATGTATAATTAAGCTCTATGAGCAATTATGACATTAAAAAGATAAGAAATTTTTCAATTATAGCCCACATCGATCATGGGAAATCTACATTAGCAGATAGAATTCTTGAAATAACGAATACAGATCTTTCACATGAGAAAAGATCTGAAAGAGTTCTCGATCGATTAGAATTGGAACAAGAGAAAGGAATAACTATTAAACTCCAAGCAGTAACGATGCGTTGGAAAGATTATGAACTAAACTTAATCGATACACCCGGCCATGTAGACTTTTCATATGAAGTGTCTCGCTCTTTGGCTGCATGCGAGGCTGCAATACTCCTAGTCGATGCACAACAAGGTGTTCAGGCTCAAACCATATCAAATACTAAAAAGGCACTTGATTTAGGTTTAAAGCTAATCCCAGTTATTAACAAAATCGATATCGAAGGTGTAAATATTGCACAACGAGAATTAGAACTAAAAGAACTTTTAGGTTTTAAGAGTGAAGACATTATTAAAGTTTCTGCCAAAACAGGTTTAAATATTGATCTTCTTCTTGATCGAATTATTGAAGAGGTTCCAGCGCCAAAAGGAGATGTTAATGATCCATTAAAAGCTTTGGTTTTTGACTCATTCTATGATGAACATAGAGGAGTTGTTGTTGCTGCAAGAGTATTTGAAGGACAGCTTAAATATACTGGGAAAAAGGAAGACAAACTTTTTATGATGCAAAAGAAGGAATATTTCAATACTACAGAGGTCGGGATATTTTCACCTGATTTGAAAGAAACCAAAATATTAAAGGCTGGAGAAGTAGGATATATTGCAACCGGCATGAAAGATATTAAGTATTTTACAGTTGGAGATACCATATCTGATCAGGCACATATTGAGCCACTACCTGGATATAAGCCACCACAACCCAATGTTTTTGCATCATTCTTCCCTGTCGAATCTGATGGTTATGAACTTCTTAAAATTGGCTTAAGTAAACTTGCATTAAACGATGCTTCACTCGTAATTGCAGATCAAAGATCTAACATGTTAGGGGCAGGTTTTAGATGTGGCTTTTTAGGATTACTCCACATGGAAATAATCCAAGAAAGACTCGAGCGAGAATACAATGTTGAACTAGTAATTACAGCACCAACTGTTGAGTATCACATTACCAAAACAGACGGCAGTGAAATGATTATCCAGACCCCACAAGAATTACCAGATCCAAGTGAGATTAAAGAAATAAGAGAACCATGGGTAAGATTAGATATCCTTACACCTAAAGAATATATAGGAAAGATCATGACCTTAGCACAAACACATCGAGGAGAATATGTTAATACTCAATATTTAACAAATGAAAACAGTGCATTAAATAAAGTATATGTGAATCTTCAATATGATATTCCACTTGCAGCGTTAATTTCTAACTTCTTTGACCAGCTTAAAAATATTAGTAGTGGCTATGCTTCAATGGAATACGAATTTATTGATTTCTTCCCTGTTGATTTAGTTAAAGTTAGTGTCCTTGTTAATCATGAAGAGATTCCTGCTCTTGATTTCCTTGATACTCGAGAAGGAGCTAGGGCTCGAGCGGCAAAATTACTTGAAGTTATGAAAGATGTAATTACAAGACAGCAATTTGCAATTCCACTTCAAGCAGCAATTGGTGCAAAGGTAATTGCTAGAGAAGATGTTAAAGCGTTAAGAAAAGATGTTACAGCAAAACTATACGGAGGTGATGTAACACGAAGAATGAAGCTTTTAGAAAAGCAAAAGAAGGGTAAAAAAAGACTTAAACAATTTGGAAAAGTAACAATACCTCAAGAAGCATTCTTAGCAATATTAAAGACATGATCAAAAAGATTAAGATCCAAAACTTTAGACAGTTTAAAAATATTACATTTGATTTTGATTCTCCCATTATTGTAGTTTCAGGAGATAACACCAAAGGAAAAAGCACTTTGCTTGAAGCAATTGCTGTGTTAACAAATGGTTATTCACCTTGGAACGATTTTAGTGAGATATTTTCAAATTCAAATACTGAAGATAATTTTTTTAGAATAGAAGGAACAATTAGTAATGGTGATGATCACACATATACTTTTTTTAAATCATTAAATCAAAGAATTTTAAAACATGATGATAAGAATACTAATTCAAAAAAGTTTTATGAAAAGATTTCATCAATTGTTTTTAGTCCCGAACTCATTGAAATATTAATGATCTCACCTTCAAAGCGAAGAGAATTTATTGATAAGTATATTACGGTTATTAATCCTGATTATGCTGAAAGTTTAAAACAATACAATAAAGTTATTCGACACAGAAACGCATATCTTAAAAGACTTTCCAAAGATCTCTTTTCTACAGGTATACTTCCTAAATACGACAATCAATTAGAGATATGGTCTAAAGAAGCTGCTAAATATTCTTCAGATATCTTGCTTAAAAGAATTGAATTTCTTAAAGACTTATCTAACAAAGATTTCAATGTTGAGTATGTCTCGTCACTTGAGATTAATGATTTTGAAGACTTACTTGAAAAAGATGAACTTGAAAGAATGTATCTTCAGAAATACATAGAAACTTTCAAAAGAGACCTTGCACTTGGTCATACGACAATTGGCGTCCACAGAGACGATTGGAACATTCATACAGATAAAGATATTAAACGATATGGATCACGAGGTGAAAAGAGATTATCTATTATTGATATGATCTTTAAAATTAACACCCTTATTAAAGAACGAAAAGAATACTCCCCGTACCTTTTGCTTGATGATGTTCCTTCAGAGTTAGATAAAAAGAATACTGATCAAATATTAAATAAAGCACTCAAGCTTAACCAACAAATAATAATTACAACAATTAGTCTAAATTACATTCCTAAAGAGATTTCAAAAGTGGCTCAGGTTATCGACCTAAACTCTTATTAAAGATTAAAAGATATTGAATTATTTTCGAATTCATATTATCTTCATAATCCTCTGCTATAATAAAAATATATATAAATTGACAAAGAAGTTTATAATTTCTAGACTAAAATAGAATGAGTAATAAAAGAGAGTTAAAAGTTTTAAGTTTGTTCTCAGGATGTGGAGGATTAGATTTGGGATTTATTAATGCTGGCTATAAGATTATATGGGCAAATGATTTTTTCCCAGAAGCAGTTGAGACATATAAGAAAAATATTGGTGATGAGATTATTTTGGAGGATATAGCTAAGATTCCAAATTCAAAGATTCCTGA
>DASZTI010000147.1:0-5217 GCA_035548215.1 Candidatus Dojkabacteria bacterium | reverse complement strand
TGTATACTTATCTAAACCATCCTGCTTTTTAAATTTTGAAATATTTTCCTCATCTGAATATATGACTACGATTTCATACTGAGATTTTGCATAACTATTTAAAAGATTGGCAAAAGATTTAATTGAATATGTTAAATTAATTGAAGGAATACTTTTAATCCCTAGATCGACAAAATTGCTAGCACTGTAATCTTTGGAGGTAGATGAGCTATTTAAAATATAACTAAGTTCTAAGGTCTTTTCTGCCTCTCCAAAACCAATATTTTTATATTCTCTTATTAAACTTGTACTAGAATTTAGTTTATATTCCTTTAAACTCTTAATTTTCTGTTTTGTACTAACATCAATAATTTCAATGCTTTCAACTTCATTACCAAATAAACTAATACGAATCGGGTTACTCTCTGACGCAGGAAAAATTGTTATTACATCACCTAAAATGGAGTAAGCTCCCTTCTCCCATACCCTATCAACTCTTTGTAAACTCAAATTATCAATCTGTTTAATATCAAACTTGCGCCCTAATTTAATAATCACCTTATTTATATTTTCAATTTCGTCTTCAAAAACATTTATACTCACATCATCACCTGTTGTTTGTGCAATATAATCAACAATTAGTGGTAATGTATATTCTGGAATATTAATTAATATGTCCCCAGATTTTAAATCTTTAAGAACCTCCTTAATCTTGGGAAATAATTTCCTTTTTATCTCTTTGTTTTTTGCATCCATAGTAAAATATTTTATCAATATATAAATTACTTGTATAATGAACGATTATGATTATTGCACATGCTTCAGTTTCAATAATTGCAAATCGATTATTGAACAAGAAAGGATACAAAAATAAAGGCATTAGTATCATGAGTGATATTTTAGCTGCAATTTTCGGAATATTTCCTGATTTTGATTTTTTTTATCTCGTAGCATTTGGAGGCTCTTCCTTTGATCATCATAGCCTTGCCTCACACACACCAATATTTTGGATTTTTATATTTTTAATATTAAGGTACGGACTATATTTCATTTCAAAGTTCTTTAATAAAGATACGAAAAGTACCTTCAATAAAGAAATCATTGACACATTTACTTTAAGTTTATTGATTGGAACCCTATCACATATAGTTGCAGATCTATTTACAGGTCAAATAAGGCTTCTTTACCCATTCGTAAATTATGGCTTCAGTCTCTTTGGGAATCTAACTCCTAACAATCTATTTGCAGGTTATATTATGAATCCAATTTTTGGTCTTGAGCTTATTGTAATAATTACTAGTATTTATATATTAGTTGTTGATTATTTCAAAACCAAGGGATATAAAAAATTACTACAATTCTTTACATTTTTCTTTTCAATTTTAATTATCGTCTCATATGGTGCCATTTATTACATGACATATCACAAAGAGGTCTTTCCATTAGATCAAAATGGCTTACCAAATTATGATCAAGACAAAGACCACTTAATAGATACCTCTGATCTAGACACAAACAACGATGGTAAGAATAATCTTCAAGATGTTGATTATAAACAACTCGTCAGGGATGCAAACGACATACTAAATTCACATAAACTAACTGGATATAACAGATTTGCATTAAAGATTGGTGGATATGATAGCAGTAGAATTATCTTTGGAGCTTATGCTCAACAAGATAAATCCGCAATTCCAGTTCTAGATAATTACATGCTTGTTAACCATATTACTTTCAACGATAAGCGTGATTATATGTCAGTATTTTTGGATTATTTAACTCACTATAAAAGCATCTCAGAGAAGACACATATTGATAATTTAAGGACTATTTCAGAAGGAAACATATTCTTTGTTATGGATAATAATGATAACCTTGTCGATGAGGGTATGGTTTTAGACAATCACAAAATCGCCATAACCTTGCCTGATGAAAAAGAATTAAAAGTTCACACCATGTGGGATTTAAAGCAGGCTTATTCGGACAAAGACTATTACATTCTTATCCAAGAATAATATTTAACAACTCTTTTAAAGCTCTATCCATTACCTCTTTTAGCTTGTCTTTCTGGGTTTGGCGGAAAGGAATTAGGACATAGTCCTCACCTGGAATATTCTTGTTTTCCCTGCCTTCAATTCCGATCCTTAATCTCGAAAAGTTTTGAGTTTTAAGATGATTCTCAAGACTAATAATTCCATTATGTCCTTTAGGAGATTTCGCAAATTGTAATTTATAATCCCCTAGAACAATATCTAGATCATCATGAACAACAATTAAATCCTCCTCAATATTTAATTCATTCTTTTTTATATATTTAGCAACTGCATAACCTGAATCATTCATAAAAGTAAGTGGCTTCATAAGTACAATCCTCTGCCCTTTTATTTCAAACTCAACCAAGGAAGATTCAAACATATCTTCCTTTTTCCAATGCTTATATCCTGCTCCATCTTCTTTAAGGTATTCATCTAATAGATATTTGTACAACATATCTACCATCATAAATCCCGCGTTGTGTGGCGTGTTTGCATACTTCTCTCCAGGATTTCCTAAACCAACAATTAACTTCATAAAGCTTTACTTAGTAAATTACTTAATATCTCCTCTTGTATAACATACATCTGCTCATCATGATAGCTCTCTTCAACAAATTCTGTTGTATGATCAAAGTTATTTAAGTGAAGAATACCATGAATAATAAGCCGCAAGATCTCTTCCAACTGCTTATCTTCGACAAAGTTGTCCTTTACATACTTGGCACATACATAAACTTCTCCTAAAAGGGTTTCACTATCCATATTAAAAGAAAGAACATCAGTTACTGATTCTTTTTTTCTATAATCATTGTTAAGGTCTTTAATATATTCCTCAGAAACAAAAACTACATTAATATTTTTAGTTACATATTTTGCTGGAAAGTCCTCTAAAACCTTTTCTAAAAGCAAAGGTTTAATCTTAGGAAAAGTCGTAATCAGTTCTTTCGTATTTTGGAGATATATTTTGGTTTTATTATTCATACTACCTATGATAGCAGTTCTTTGACTATCTTGTTAACAGCATTGCCGTCTGCCTTACCCTTAAGCTCTTTCATAACAAGTCCCATTACTACTCCCATGTCTTTCTTTGGTGCGTTATCGATTATTTCTTTTACCTTTGTTCTAATATCTTCTTCACTCATTAACTGAGGGAGATATGTGTTTAAAACTTCTAATTGATATTTTTCGTTATCTGCAAGATCTTTTCTACCAGAGGCAGTAAATAATTCGTATGATTCAACAAGTTTTTTAGTCTCTTTTCGAATTATTTGAATCTGCTCATCATCAGTTAATTCCTTCCCTTTGTTAATCTCTTCGTTCTTGATTGAGGACATAACCATACTTAAAATGTTAGCCTTAGAAACATCACCATCTTTCTTGGCTTCAAACATATTTTTTCTAAGAGTATCTTGTATACTCATGATTTGGGATAACTATATTTATTTAGCTTTTCTTGAAGCTCTTCTTCTTCTAGTTTTAGTCTTTTTATATGCTCTTCTTTTTTCAGCATCTAAACTAGACTCTTTAACTCTAAAAGCTTTAGTTCTATATGTTTCTAATATCTTCTCTCTTAAAACTTCTCTTTGAAGTCTCTTAAGAGCACTATCTATACTTTCACTTGGATGAACGATTACAGCCACATTTTTTAGTACTAAATTAATATCTTCGGATTATATCACACGCATTATTTCTTGACTAGTTTTCTTTCAAACTTGCTTCGTCTTCTCTCAGTTTTCACCTCTTCATTAAAGATTGGATCACTAACCTTCCCTAAAACATTAAGGACGAGTGACTGGAATGAATCTGAGTAAAGGTATGCAAAACCAAATCCAATTAGAACTAAGCCTAATACAACTCGAACTATCGTAGAATCAAAGAGACCCGTGGTTGGTACTCTAGTACAACTTACAACTAAACTATTATCAACATGAATTGCACTACTAGCTTCAGGAGTAACAACGACAGTATTTGTATATGTACCAAATGCAGTATCAGGAATTTCTAAAGTATATCTATATGTCTTAGTTTGACCAGCAGTGAATGTTGAATCGGTTCCAGAAAGATCCCATGTAATTACCCTTCCATTCAATGTAGCTCCAGGGTTAATACTACTTACAAGGATATATGATGGAAGAACTTTTGAATCTAAAGTATCAACAATTTTATCAATATTCTTACTTTGTGAAGCAGAATTTCTAACAGAAATTGTATAATTAATTCTAACAAATGGATTTGCAGGATCATCCTTAATACAAGCTGGTACACCAACTTTGCTTATAACCCAATTATCTTGAATAGTTTGTCCAGTTATACTTGTTGCTGTCTTACATGTTCCACCAGTAACTCCTTTTGTATCAGCCCATGATGCTGATAACTGGTGAGTTCCACCATTACTTGTATATACATAAGACCATATAACAGGTTTTGCATTTGGATGTGCACTACAAATAGTTGCATCTCCACTGGCTCCACAAGCATCAACGGCAGTTGCTTGACCAACAACTGTTCCATCAACACTTACATTAATCTTACTTGTATCAACACCATCTGTATCAAATGCGTATCCTTTAAATGTAACTTTATCACCATTACTAAATACGGTTGAAGAAGTTGGAGAAATTAATCCACCACCATCACACACATTAGGATTACATGTCCCAGTTGAAGTAGGGTTATTACATACTTTAGGATCACACTTACCTGGATCACCATATGTTATTTTTGTATTTCCATTTCCATCAATTACACAAAAAGCCATAACTGTAGAACAATTAGCTTGTGCTTTTTGTTTTACAATATCAGCAGTCCCTGCTGGAAAGACACAATCTCTACCACAATTGCTATAACTAGCACAGGTACACTGTGTAACTTTCTTATTACAATTACTATAGTTATTTTTACCACAAGCATTATCACCAGAGGTTCCAATAGCCCATGTCCCATCGCAACAATGATAACGACCCTGATCAGTACATAACGAGTAATAATTACAGCTAGAATCTGCAGTACAGACATTTAAGATCCTATTGGTCGTGTTATCCGGGCATTTTCCCCTCGTTTCCGTCTTCCATTTTCCTTTACATACAACGCTACAGTTACTCCCACCCTGTCCACCAGCACTAGTATCAGTGCCTGAAAGTGTTTGCGCTTGGTTAATCCTCCAAAGAACATAACCACCTACTCCACTGAGTAAAACCAAAAT
>DASZTI010000146.1:0-4000 GCA_035548215.1 Candidatus Dojkabacteria bacterium | reverse complement strand
AAACGGCTGCAATGCCTATATCTTTGTAATTTCCACTCAGTAGGTTCTCTCTGTGCGTAGGACTTGCCATCCATGCTTGTACGACCCCTTCAGAGGTCTGGAAGCCTTTTGCAAGGTTTTCTCCAGCATAAACATAGGAATAGCCTGATTGTTTAATAAACTGCCATGGAGACTCACCATTGGGCCCGAAATGATCCCAATATTGCTCTTTGAACATATTGTTAGCCTTAAGCTGTGCTGCAGCAGTTAAATATATATTTGTTTTAAGATCTGGCAGACCATATTTTTCTCGTTCTTGATTAGTTAATGAAACGATATTCCCTGATGTAATATCACTCGCCCTAGCAACTAGTGGAAAAAGTGTTGTACCAAAAACATTAAGAAGGAAAAGAACAAGAGTATATATACTTAATGAATAATGATTTAATAATCGCGGTTTGTAATTATTATTTTGTGTTGGTAAAAACCAGTCTTGCAAGGTATGGCAGTAACAATTAAATACTAATAAATATATTAGGGTAAAAGACTAGATTCTGCAAACTTCTAAGGGGAAAATTGTTTGTATTTATACAAAGAAAGGGCCCTGCACTTCTATAGATAAAGTATCTACAGAAATCAGGGCCCCCGCTTATATTCCTCTTTTACAGAGAAATACCGGCAGCTATTACTTAACAGCCATCTTTAAAGCTTTACCAGCTTTAAAAGCAGGAACTTTAGAAGCTGGAAGGTTGATCTTAGCCAAAGTCTTTGGATTGATTCCAGTTCTTGCAGCTCTATTTCTGACTTCGAATTTACCGAAACCAGTTAATAATACAGAATCACCTCTCTTTAATGCTGATGTAACTCCATCTAACATTGCTTCTACTGCAGCCATAGCTTGTTTCTTAGAAACACCAGCTTTGTCAGCTACCATTGAAACTAATTCTTGTTTTAACATAATTGTATATCCTCCTTTCTTAAGAGATAGGAAAATTGTTGTAATACAACAATATTATCCTTAGCCATAAAATAGAAGATAGGGCAATAAATGTCAATATATCGTGGAATTATAGGATTTTGTTTATACGCTTGATACTTTTAGAACTATTGGGTCCATCAATCTCAATTAGGACAGAATCAAATCTCATTGGCCCCTCTTCTTCAATCTCATATCTAGGCGAGAATGGATACATATTCTGTTTGAATATTATATCCTTCTTAACCCACAAAGAAGAATCTAAAGGCCCAACCATCCCGATGTCCGTAATATACGAAGAACCCTTTGGTAGAAGCCTTTCATCAGCAGTTGGGATATGTGTATGCGTACCTAAAATAGCACTAACTCTACCATCAAAATATAGCCCAGTAGAGACTTTTTCTGAAGTAGATTCGGCGTGAATTTCTAGTATTATTCCAGCATAATTTGAGGTATCAAAGTCTTTAAAAAACTGCTCCAATCTTCTAAAAGGTTCAGTAATTGTTCGCTCATTCATGAAGGCCCATCCCATAGTTGTAATTACTAGAAGTTTGCCCTTTTTACCTAAATCTATTTCTCCAAAGCCTTTTCCAGGAAGATCATCTGGATAATTTATTCCTCGGATGATTGGATAGTCTCCACTCAAAAGCTCATGAAATTCAGGTCTTCTCCAAATATGATTGCCAGCAGTCATGAAGTCTACCCCAGCAGCCATTAAATCATTAACTGTCTGAGGGGTAGCACCTTTTCCATGAGCACTATTTTCAATATTTGTAATAACAATATCGATTCCTTCCTTCTTTTTTAACTCAGGAAGAATCTTTTTTACCGTTTCTCTTCCTGGCTTTCCACATACATCTCCTATAAATAGTACTTTTATCATTATCTATCTTTCTAATTTCTAAATATTATCTTGCAACCTCAACAGCTCTAACTTCTCTAATAACAGAAACTTCAACATTTCCTGGATAGTTTTGAGTCTTTTGAATGTTTTCTGCAATCTTTTTGGCCATAACTTTAATCTCGTTATCATTAGTTGTGTTAGGTTTAACAACAACTCTAAGCTCTCTACCAGCCTTAATTGCGAATACTTCTTCAATCTTCTCTCCACCAATTTCCTTAGCTGCATTCTCAATACCTTCAATTCTCTTAACATACTGCTCATAACTGTCCTTTCTAGCACCTGGTCTGGCACCAGAGATAGCATCAGCAATATTAACAAGCAATGCTTCAACAGAGGTAGGTTCGATATCCAAATGGTGTGCTTCAATAGCATTAACAAGTTTTTCATCTAAGCCATATTTTCTAGCAATTTGACCAGAGATATGGTGATGAGGAATATCAAGTTTATGACTTAATAACTTACCTACATCATGAAGTAAACAAGCTCTCTTAACTAAATCAACATCAGCACCAACTTCTGCAGCTAAAGCTGCTCCAAGTCTGATAACCTCAATTGTGTGAGCCATTAATGACTGACCATAACTTGTTCTATATTTCATTTTACCAATGAGTTTAAGAAGACCAATATCAATACCTGGCCATCCAGCTTCTTCAGCTAAGATTTGACCATTCTTCTTAATTTCAATTGCGATTTCATTCTTTGCTTTTCTAATAGCTTCTTCAATTGAACCAGGGTGAATTCTTCCATCTTTAATTAAATTCAAAAGTGATACTCTAGCGATTTCTCTTCTAAGAGGATCAAATGATGAGAGAGCAATAACATTTGGTGCTTCATCAACAATAACATCAACACCTGTTTGCTGTTCAAATGATCTAATATTTCTTCCTTCTCTACCGATAATTCTTCCCTTAACCTTCTCATCTTCAATTTTGATTGATGTTGTAGCATTTTCACCTACATAGTCAGTAGCAACTTTCTGCATAGAATCAATAATAATTTCTTTTGATTTCTCTTCTGCAGTTGCTTCGGCTCTTCTTTCAGCATCTCTAATAAGTTCTGCTTCATAGTTAACAATATCGTCTTCGACTTCCTTCATTAACTTCTTTCTAGCGTCTTCTCTTGAGAGACCTGATACTTTCTCAAGTTCCTTTCCTAACTTCTCTTTAGCTTGTTCCAAACCTTTTTGAAGACTCTTTATAGAATCTCTTTCTTTTTCTAATTGTTCACTCTTATCATCTAAAAGTTTTGCTCGTTTGTTTAGGTTCTTCTCTCTTTCAACAAGAAGTTCTTCTTGTTCAAGCATTTCTTTTCTTGTTTGTCTGATTCTGTCTTCAGACTGTCTTCTAATTTCAGCGACTTCTTTGTCAGCATCCATTATTTTTTCATTAATCTTCTTGTCAGCTGTTTTAAGGATTACATCCTCTGGGATGTCCTTAACATTAACTAACTTCATTACATACTTAATGTATGCAAAGGTTGCACCTGCACCGAGGATCAAGGCGAGGATTGAAAATAGTACTGCCTCCATAAATATATGTTTAATAATTTAATACATTTATGCTGGAAATTTTGGAAAACAAAAAACCACCAACTAGTTCGTTGGCTTAAAATTATCTTTATGATCTATTTTTTCAAATACTGTTTTCATAGAGTTAATAATGTTTTTCGATAACTTTTATTTAAATCCCAGCAAAAATCTGATGGGTATATCTTATCACGATATGTGGTTTAAGACAAACAAGGAATTACTATGCGGGATATTGAAAAACTTCGCTTAAACTGGGAAAAGCTTCACTTTGTAAATGGAAATTTACAATTCGCTCGTTACCAATAAAACTAAGTACTTCCGTTTGTTCATCTCGATTCCATAATACAACAGGTATTCCAGAATCAAATGAAAAGACATTATCCCCACAATACTTAAGTTTCCAATGTCCATGAACTTGAACTATTTCAATTCCAGTACAGTCTAATAGTGTTGATTCACAGTCTTTCATAATTAGTTCAATTAAGGGATTCTGGAAAATTTTAAATCTCAGATTGTATTCAACTGCGGCAAAGAGTTCGGGGTAATAGTTATATTGAAGGTCAATGATCTCTCCATTTAAATTCAAAGTATCAATCAAAGGGTAACGCTTTTT
>DASZTI010000145.1:0-3403 GCA_035548215.1 Candidatus Dojkabacteria bacterium | reverse complement strand
ATAATATCGAAGGTTCAAGCATTCTAACCTCATTTAGAAATCAAGTTAAAGAAGTTGCACCATTATTTACGGGCATAGATGATAGTTCTGATACAGGTCTAGGAAGAATGGCACACGAGGGCTACAGACCATCCTTACCTCCTGAAAAAGATAAAGATGGAAATTATATCTATGATGGTTATTTAGACTTCTGGGCACTAATAGAAGGAAAGACGAAAAGATGGTTAACCTTAGAAGTCCCAACTAGTTTTACAGATCTTCAGAAGGAGCAAGTTATAGATATATTCTTTAAAACCTTTATTTTCAGTTCTTCTAAGTAATTTATCAAGTTACTATATAAACTCATTAATTAAAGAATCCATTAATATCTTAATCTGCAATCCTCTTGAACAAGTTTGCTGTGAAAAGCCGTCACTCTTAAACAAATCTTCTAATGATTTAAGAACAACTCTTCTCTCATACGGACGTAATTGATTTAATTGCTTAGCAAGAATCCCTTGATTCTGTATTAGACCATTGCATCTTGGACACTCCATCTCATTTCTAAGTCTTTCCAGAATTTTCATATATTCATCATGCGAAGGTTTGTAAATATCAAACTGTGTAACTGCAATATTTGAGGTAACAACAATATAAAAAGAATTACCATAATCATCACAAGACAATAACTGCATTTGATCATCAACATTTGATCTTAGAATTGTAAACGCATATGCAGAGGTTAATATTTCAGGCGCAAAGTCTGGGTCTAATTCAGAATATGTATTATAATGTAAAATGTTAGCGAAACGTAAGAGTTCTTCTCTATACTTTGCATGAATATTTTCAAAAGATTGTTCATCATTAATTCCTGGCATGCTTTTATTATCTCATAGTACAATGAGAAAAAGAAGAATGAATAAAAGGGAATGACTTACTTAATGAGTATTACTTTCTTTAATAGTTCCAATAGAATTGTATGCTAATCTCGCATTATTTCTAAAACCTTCTAAATCAACCGAATCAATATACGTCATAGCACTCTGAACGCCTTGTTTTAGTTTTTCTAAAACATCATATGCTCTATCGGCAACCAAAGGCTGGAATGTAACACCACCCTCAACATAATTACCATCACCTTTAGCAATAGAAGAGGCCATACCATAGTATTTAATCTTAATTTCACCATTTACTTCAACTAAAACATCATCTTCAAAACTATTACTTGCAAAATACCTACCAACCATCGCTCCATTACTTCGAGTTAAAGCTTTAGACAAATCTCCAGGACATGTAATACCTCCATCGCTTATAATCTTTACATCCTTTATACCTACATGTTGAATGAAATTGTAAACATTGTTTAAGAGTGTAAA
The DNA here is from genome assembly GCA_035548215.1 of Candidatus Dojkabacteria bacterium. Lineage (GTDB taxonomy): Bacteria > Patescibacteriota > Dojkabacteria > SC72 > SC72 > DASZTI01. The sequence continues at coordinate 2,048 of DASZTI010000145.1, read as the reverse complement.
CTGACCAACGCCAACTCCTGCATTAACTCTTGTAGTACAGGCCGCACCCGCTCCAATTCCAACCCTTACAATCTTTTCTTTAAAGCCTAAAAGATCCATCGCTTTGTATACAAATGCAAAACCTTGAACTGAACCTACGGTTCCAATAATTACACCGGAATCTATTCCTAATTCCGCAATATTAGCCAAGACTTCTACACTCATTGAGGTTGCAGCATGAGCAATATCAAGTGAAAGAAATTTAAGGTTTTTGTTCTTAAGCATTTTCTTTAGAAACTCTTCCGAATCTTTAAGACCAATGGCAGAACCAACAATTCCTTCTGTTCTAGAAATATCTTCTAATCTTTCTTCATCAGTTAAACCAACTCTTGGAAGAATGTGTATTGATCCTCCTTTGGCAATATCAGTTGCAAATTTAGATCGCATATATTTCATTGATGCACCAAATACAGGAAAGATCTCTAATTCTTTACCATCTAAGCCAGTATATTTTTCGTTTACATTAACATCTTTTCTTGATCGAACAGTAGTAAGGATTGTGGGGATGATGCTAACATCACCAAAGGTGTAATACACTTCTTCCGTATCAAAGTGAGATACTGAAAGTGCATAATCCTTTGCTTGTGCAATAACTTGTTTAGTGTTTATATGAATATGGGTAATACTTTAGCAAAAAAGTGTATCATATTTAAAAGAGAAGGGAAATGCGAAAAGGATATAAAGTGATATAATTGCAGGCAATAATTACTTATTTATCTGTATAGTTAATAATGGTGCTACCACATAACTTTCATAAATTACATTTTCCTCTAGAACTCCAAAGTTATTGTTTAGGAGATGAAAAGCTATCTTTTATTCTAAAAGAGATGAAAGATAACGGAGAGATTAAAAATGACACACAACTTTTACTTCCATTTGGTGGGCCAGGATCAGCAACAAACTTCTTTGATTTCCATAAAATAAATACTGTCAGTGGGGATATTGAATACGGAAGAAAGTATGATTCACCTGATCAACAACTTATACGCTTTCGACAGGAATATAATTATGAGGGAGTCCAACAAAAATTCATAACTTGGGATGTAATGGCCTTACCTAAATTAAAAGAAAAATTTCACTTAGCATTAGTTAATCCACCATATGGAGTTAATTGTAAAACTGAGGCTTGTGCTATAGAGTTTGCATCAGAGAGTTTTTTTAAAATCCTTCAACTTATGGAAACAAATGGTGTCCTCTATTATGTTATTCCTGAAGAATGGGTTGATAGCTTCATATCTTTTATTACAAAAAATAATAAATTCACCTTCACGAAAAAGGATTTACCAAAAAGTTTAAATTCAAAAAATCCACTGACACTTTTGAGGATTAAAATTTAGAAAAATTTTAATTAGAAAGCAAATAGGGTAGAATAGAACTATGTCTACAAAAACAATTTCTGGTGGCACAGTGCATAAATTGACACAGGATATAAAAACAGCACTATCTAAAGATCCCAAAGCTCTAGGGGTATGGGAGAGTCTTACATCACTAGCCCGTAATGAATGGATATGTTGGGTTACATTTCCAAAGAAAAAAGAGACAAGGAAGGAACATGTTACAAGAGTAATCTCAGAACTCAAGGAAGGAATACGTAGACCCTGCTGCTGGATAGGTTGTATACACCGCAAGGATAAAGCCATAAGTCCATCAATACAATACGTACTTTCTAAACGCTCCAAAGCAAAAATGTGATGGAGTATGTGGAGAGAGTTTTAAAGCGTAAAATTATAATAAATTTTGCAAAATTTTTATTCAAAAGTCTTTATTGGGGTAAGTGGTGGGAGGAATTTAAGAACTCTTTGATATTGTATTAGACTTTGAAATCTATATCCAATGTTATATTATAAAAGCATGACAAAAAGACCTCCTATTGGAGAAAGCAATGGATTAGAGATACTAATGACACAGCCAGATGTAGGAACTGTAATATTAACGGCAGACAGAAATCAAGTACTATCTGAGTTGTTGAGAGATCCGAGTTATTGTCCACTAATCACTGTATTACAATA
>DASZTI010000144.1:0-5033 GCA_035548215.1 Candidatus Dojkabacteria bacterium | reverse complement strand
TTCTTTAATCTCTGGTAATAATGATCCACCACCACAAAGGTATATTTTATTAGGTAAGACATCTAAATCATGATTTAAATCTAAGGCTGATTTCAAAGTTTTCATCCAAACTTGAGCAATTGGATAAACAACTTTTTTAACTTGATTACCAAGCCTATCGTCTAACTCACCCATTGAGTACTTTATCTTTCTAAGTTCTGCGTGTCTGTAATCAAGGTTTAATGCTTTAGCTAATTCTTTAGTAAAGACTCTACCACCAAAAGCAAACATTTGAGTATCAATAACACTTCCCTTAGATACAATTGCCACATCAGTTGTTCCTCCACCGATATCAACAAAGATGCCAGAGAAATCTTTATCTGTTGCACCGACGAAACCTCTTGCAACGGCAAACGGTTGGGAAACAATTCCAATTATTTCTAATTTTAATGATGAAGCGACATTGTGTAATGCCTCGGTATATGTCTTTGGTGCAAATGAGGCATAAAAGTTGAGCTTTACATTCTTCCCTCTAAAACCAATTAGATTATTAACATTCATACCGCCAATTTCCATTCCAGTAACTGTAATATGAAGGATTTCAATATCCTCACTTACTAGCCCTATTCTTTTTGCAAGATCTTCTTTTCCATTCTCAAGAATCTGTTTGTGTACTCTCTGAATAATTTCTTTCTGTTCTTTTTCTGTTACATCCATATCAAACTTCTCTTCTCGTTCATAATTCACAACAATTGAAACACCTTGAACTGCTTCACCAGCAATTCCCATAACCGTATATTTAGGCGGCTCTGTAATATCAACTCCGTTAGTTATCTCACTTAATGCAAGTCGACAATTTTCAAGAACAGTATTAAGGTTCTTAATGATTCCACTTTGCATTGCATTCTGTTGTTGTTGGATTCTTGCTACTTTTTTAACAACAACACCCTTCTCATTAGTATCAAAAAGGATGGTTTTTAAGACCTCAGTACCAATATCAAGAGCAATACCGTTGGTTATATTATTGGGGAGATTTGATTTTTGAAATATGTTTGGCAGTTTCATATTTAAAAGTATATCATGTTTTAATAGCAATTTTCTCGGTCACATAATGCTTCTTAGGTTTTTTCCCAATCATCATTTCTGTCCATGCTTGTAGGTATGGTATGAAAGCAAATGTTAAAAGATTTACTGTTATTAAGAATGTTTCCATAAAGTCAAAGATCTTTCTTAAGATATTCCAATTCTTTGGTTGTGGTGATAGCTTCATTTTAACTATATAGATTGGAATGTTGAGAAATACTACGGTAGTTAAAATACCACTCATAATTTGAGGTAAGGTATATGAAACCGAACTATATTTAAAAGCAGGGTGTATTAAAGTTAATATAGGAATACCAAAAGTAATTAAATATACGGTTGTTCTAAAGAGTAATCGGTCATCAAACATTGGGAGGGCAATTTGTAATTTCTTCCAAAATGGAATATTAGGGTTTTGGTATAAGCCTGCAAATGTCATTGGAAAGACAATTGATCCCCAACCCCACCTAAGCTGTTGTTTGTACAGCGATGTGTGAGTTTTAACAAAGCTTTGGTTCTCAACTGCATCATTATATGTTGGGATATAAACCTCTTCTCCAGCAAAATCACCTGCAAACCTAATTAAAGCATTAAAGTAGAATGCTGTGTCATCATTTGGTATTTGCGGATCCCAATACTGAACTTCATCAACAGTTTTAAGACTTACTACATATGACGCCCAGGTCTCTTTGATTTTCTTTCTCAAAACCCACTCATGGATCATTACTAATGTAAGGAAACTTGAGAAGATTCTTACAAGACTAGGTACTTTATATATATTATTGTTAAAAGTATGAACAGCTGTAGAGTAGAACTTTCTGTAAGGACTTGAGTCAGTCAAGAACTTATATGTAATTGCAGAAAGATATTTAGGATGAGGTCGAAGATCGCTATCACAAGTAATCAACAGATAATCTTCTAGCTTCTCACCTCTTAATCGAATCATGTCTACAAAACATCTTGCAGACCAGTTAATATTAGGATTCTTAACACCTTGTACTTCTCCTTCAATATCATTTGGATGAACAAATACAATCATCTCCCTAAAGAATTTCTTATACTTTTTAGTTAGATATTGGGCTTTCTTCCTACTTGGTTCTTCAAATCTGTGTTCAAGTGCGAAGATAACTGAAATGTTTTTTGTATTAACATCGGATTTGCTCCAAGCTTCAACGGCTGGTTCAAGAGTTTCTAGTCCTTCATTAACAATTGGAAGGATGTAAACATATTTTAAGCTTTCATATGGAAGTTTCTCCTTTTTCATTCTCTTCATCCAATCAGTTGAAACATCTCTTTTCATTCTGAAATATCCAAGGAGGATTCCATAAACAAAGCTAAATGATTTATATGTCCAATAAAGCGTTAAGAAGGAAATATAGATAATCATAATATCTTCATAACCTAGAAAACCAGTTATGAAGGGAAGAAAAAGAAAGAACCATGTAATTATTCCAGGAATAGTTTCAAAAATTCTTGTATACCAAATTGGGACATGAAGAGGATACCCTTCTTCTCGATCGGCTGGCTTAACATCATCTATTGTTACATTTTTCCTAAGATAAAGGGGCTCCTTCATAGTTGTAACTAAATAATTACAGGAAGAATTATTGGTTCTCTTTCTGTCTTTTTGAATATATATTTTGCAACATCATGTTCTATAGCCTCAATCAATTTGTCTGTTTGATAGCCAGACTTTTTGCTTTGTGCAAACCATTGTCTATGACAGTCTACAACAATATTCTCAATTTCCTTTAAGATTTTCTGCGATGCTTTCATATATATAAAGCCTCGAGAAATAAATCTAGGCCTGCCTAAAAGTTTTTGAGTTGGAGTACTTAAGTTTAGCACAATACAGAACATACCATATGTTGCTAACTGTTTTCGGTCCTTAAGAACAATATCTCCGATATCACCAACGCCAAGGCCGTCAATTAAAATTGGCTTTGATTCAATCTTTGTTCCCCTCTTTAAATTGTTATTATCATAAATCCATTGCTGTCCATCTTCAGTTAGAAGAACATTATCTGGGTTATGACCCCATTTTACATAGTTCTTTTTGTTTTGATATCTGAAGGTTAAACTTCCGTGTATTGGGATAATATATTTAGGCTCTAAAATTTCATAAAGCATTTTCATATCTTCTTGCATACCGTGACCGCTTGAGTGAACATCTTCTTCCTTACTCTTTACTAAATCAACACCTTGTCTGATTAATCTGTCAGTCATTCTCTCAATCTTGCCAACATTTTCTGGAATTTCAGAAGAAGACATAATTACTAAATCGCCTGGTTTAGCTTTAATATATTTGTGTTCTGCTAAAGAAATTCTATTTAAGGATGAATATCTTTCTGCCTGACTACCAGTTGTTAAAAAGATGAGTTGATTATCTTTATATTTAGAAATATCACCCTCTTTTATGAATAACTCTTTAGGTGCGTCAATATACTTATAATCCAAGGCAATGCCGATAGACAGATTAAGTGATCGACCTGCTAAAACAATCTTTCGATTAGTTTTTTTAGCAATTTCAATAACTGAGGTTAATCTTGATACTAAAGATGCAAAAGCTGCAACAATGACTCTGCCTTTTGCGTTTGAAATGATTCTCTCTAATGTTAAAGCAACTTCAGACTCTGGTCTTGCTTTGCCTTCTTCATAAGCATTTGTACTTTCAAGTAATGCAACATCAACCTTTCCTCTGATTGATTCTAAAGTTTTGTAATCAGTTTGAGTGACTTCCATCTTATAGTCTCCAGACAAAAAGATTCTTGCCTCTGGTGTTTCTAAGTAAATTGAGAATGAATCTGGAATACTGTGAGTATTAGATATGTAAGTGACTCCAAAGTCGCCTACTCTAAACTTAGTACTTCCTCTTATTTCAATTATCTTAACTTTTGTTTCCAAACCAAATTCATAGAGTTTCTCTTTAATTAATGCTGCAGCAAATGGTCCTGCGTATATGGTTGGAAAACCAAGGTCTTTGATAATATATGGGATTGCTCCGATATGATCTTGATGACCGTGAGTAATTAATAATGCCTTTATTTTTTGTTTTTTCTTTTTTAATGTATTTATATTTGGAATTAAATAGTCAATTCCATACATTTCTTGATCGGGGAATGATAATCCTGCGTCTATAACTAAAATCTGATTGTTATATTCTACATAAGTACAGTTCCTACCTATCTCGTTTGTCCCTGACAGAGTGCATAACTCTACCTTGGCACTGCTTTTGAATTTATTAAACATGTCAAAATTATATCATAATATGGGAAATTAATTGAAAATTAAGAATTTTGGATAGATACTATATGTATGAAATACTTATCTGAACTGGAAAATAAACTCCCCATGATTTTAAGTAAGTATCTAATAGATCAAGGAATTGAATATCCAATTTCACATCCTGTTTCATTAACTAGGTTTACAAGGTCAGAAATGAATATTGTTTCCAAGTTAATGATTGGAGAAACATTTCATCATATAAATTTGCAACATAGAGGTATTCCTCACGATCTTACAAATGCTAAATATCAAATCGGACTTGAGATAATAAAGTCTGGTAAGAGTGTTTCTTATAAAGAGAATATTCTTCCTGTATTAGGTAAGAATCGTTTGATAATTTTAGAACAGCTTAGTATTGAACATTCTATTCCTGTTTTTGATGTAAAGTGTTTTAAAAATCTTGTTCTAGATAATCCAAAAGGAATTCTTGAATCCTTATATTCTAAATATAATCATGTATTAGGTCTTTCACTTGAGGATATAAAGGGAATGAATTGTTTTGTTAGAGAATTCAAAGTCCTGAAAAAGATAGAATTAAGCTAATTGTTTTGTATATTTTCTTTAACTAATGATATAATTACCAAACCGTTATACAGAGCTTGTCACTCTGAAGGTCTAAGAAGAGCCATAACTATTTTAGTTTTGGGGTAGAACTTAGCAGAACCTAACTGTAAATGCTGGACTGTATA
>DASZTI010000143.1:0-10008 GCA_035548215.1 Candidatus Dojkabacteria bacterium | reverse complement strand
ACTGAAAGTCTTATTAGCCTCTGCGACTCTTTTTTCTCGTCTTTTCTTGGTGGAATCATTTATTGCTGCTTGTACAACTTCATAACCAGAAGGGCTAGCTTCTTTGCCATCAACAATGTTATGCATAGGCACAACTATTTTCATTGTGGTTGAAAAATTCCCGTCTCTTTGTGCATGATCGCGTTTAATTAAAATCTTTGCACCAGTTTTACCTATAGGTAATAATACTTCGTCTTTATCTTTAAGCATGTCGTGAAGATCTGCTTGAGATTTACCTGTGAGTGCTGGAATTAAATCAACCGCACCGGTCATATCAGCAAGATTCTTATCTGAAATGGTTGCATATCTCATATTATCCTTTTCAATAATTTCTATTGCTGTTTTTGGATTCGAGGGGTCGTAGGTTTTATCCTTGAGATTATCAACATAGCTTCCAGATGTAAGTAGGGCAGCATCTGAGTCAGACATTTTTACAATTTGATCAGCTAAATATTGCTTTGTTCTTCTTGCTTCTAACATGACAAAAGCTGCTAATCCTTTTTCTAATTCGGCATCTGTAATGCCTTCTTTACCCTGAACTTTATTTCTTAGAATCTCAAGATCTTTTGAGATGTCTGTATTCTCTCCTTGTAAGTCTTTTGTTGAGATATAATCATTCATTTCTTGTGGCATAACCTTCTCACTAGTACTTACACCTTCACCATTGATTGTAATATTGATTTGAGGAGTATTGTTCGGTTTCATTATATTTGCGTCTAAGCTTATATAATAAAACTACTATACTTTCTTTATCAATGCAAGATAGAAACCCATCATTTTTGAGGATGGAGTTATTCTATATGTGTTGCCAACTGACTCATTAAATTTCTGACCATTGTATTCATGTAGTCCTCTTTTAACCAACCCATGATCTTCTTTAAAGTTCTCTGATCTAAAGAGTTCGATATCTTCTAAGCGTGCGTTATCAAACTTCTCTAGAAGATAGGTAACTATTGCTTCATCCTCGTCTGGCTCTAATGTACAAGTAGAGTAAACCATAAGGCCGCCTTTCTTTAAGGCATTAAATGCTGAAACAATTAATTCTTTCTGAACTTTTGCCATACCTTTGACTTTTTTCACATTCCAAAATCTCAATGGCTTCTCGCCCTTGAGATAGATTAAACCTTCTCCACTGCATGGAGCATCTAGAAGGATTTTGTCATAATGGTTTTCCTCTCTCTTACCAATTGCTTCGCCCTTACCAAATCTTACATCAGTATTTTTAACATTAAACATATGTAACATCTGCTTAAGTTTGTCTCCTCTAAACTTATCATCATCATTAGCTATAATCTTTCCTTTGTTTCTTAACATTGCTGCAAGTTGAGTTGTTTTACTCCCTGGTGCGGCACACATATCAAGAATAATTTCATCTGGCTTTGGATCTAAAATAATTGCTGGCAACATTGAGGCGAGATTTTGAATATAGAAAAAACCTTGTTTATACATAACTGTATTCGCAAGATCGGTTTTGTCCATGTTTGGTACAATATATGTATTAGGAGCCCATGGAACTGCAACTAAATCGGCACCCATATCTTTTAACATTTCATAAGTTCTTTCAGGTTCATTACTGAGATTGTTAAGTCTAATTGTTGTAACGGCTCTTTCAGTAAAAGCTTTCATTACATTACCTGTTGAGACTTTCAAAATACTCGCAATCCTTGAGAGAAATACATCTAATTTAGAATAGTATTTCTTCTGTGTTTTCATTTTTCTTTTAATGTTACTTTTCTTTTGCATTAAAATTTATTAAACATGAACTTAATTATAGATGATATCACAATACTAACGGTTTCAGTTCTTAAGATGTTTCCTTTAAGATTTAGAAATTTAAACCCATTCTCTTTTAAGAATGAGATTTCTTCAAAACTCCATCCTGATTCTGGTCCTATGAATATAACAATATTTTTCTCTTTAAAATCCTTTATCTGTTCTAATTCTATCAATTCATTTTTATTTACATTCTCAGTGGTTAAGCAAATCTTTAAACTCTCTTTCGGAATATGATTAAATACCTCTTTAAAAGTAATGGGGGTGTGTAGTACTGGGGGTTGTGGATTTCTGGACTGCTCAATTGCATCATTTAAAACCTTCTGGACTGAATTAAAATTCTTCTTCAGAGATTTTAATTGCATTTTAGATTGTGATGCTTCTATGAAGAAAATACTTTGAACGCCAATCTCTGTTAGCTTTTCTACAATTGTATTTATTTTATGAATATTAACAGGGATACTTTGGACAATTGAAATATGTAAGTCTTCATGATTTATCCTGTCTTCAATCTTTTCTAAGATTTCAACTTCGACTGATTTGTTTTCAATATTAGTAACAACTGCTCTAAAAATTGATTCATTCGTTTCAACATTTATAATGTCTTCAATTCTAACGCCAGATTTAATTGCAAACAGGCTATCATTATCAGCCAAGTTAACAATATCTCCGATTTTTAATTTGTGAGGAATATAATATTTTTGCACGTAAAGATTATACCGTTTAATTGACAAAAGATATATAAAATGATTGTATATTAATATATTAGATCTAATATTTATTTATACATGATAAGGCTTCAAGCAGACTGGAAAAAGGTTCTTAAATACACATTTCTATTCGTAATATTCCTTGGTGTTACTTCTTTTTTAAGCTATGGAGTTTGGTACTTGTATAACTATTGGGGAAATACTCCAATGCGAGTCAGGGTTACTAATGTTTCTGGTAGATCCGCTACTATTTCTTGGATTACAAATAAAGCTGATATGGGTACTGTAACCTATTCTAAGGATAGTGCCCCAAGTTTATTAACATATTATAAAAATAGTAAGGCATATGATGATAGAGATTATACAAACGCCTTATTAACCAAAGCTTCAAGCATTACCGATAAATTATTTAATACCTCTGGTAGTGAATCGAAAGATAATGTTATAGATGCTAAATCACTAAACGATGTTAAAGTTACTCAGGTGGGAAGATATTTTGTTCATCATGTAACAATTACTAATCTTGATCCTCAGACAAAATATTATTTTAAAGTAAGTAATGGTTTAAGAGACTGGGATGTTAGTAGCTCAAAACAAACAATTGTGGCTAATGAACTTCCAACTGCAACCGCTTCATCCTTTACTACATATGAAGATCCTAATGCCCTAAAGTCACCAGATCCAGCATATGGAAGAGTGTATTCAATGGTTAAAAATGCTGATGGGTATTTAGAACAGAATCCAAGTACTGATGCAATTGTATTTGCACAAGGAACTAAAGCAGATGGTACAACTTCTTTAGTTCAATCATCATTAACAAATAGTGATGGTGGATGGACTGTTGATAAGGCGAATTTTAGAGATACTACTGGTAGTGCAAATATTTCTTTTGAAAATGGTCAAGATAAATTAAAGATATATTACCAGTTTGAAAATGTCGCTCCCATAGATAGTAGAGAAGTTACTGTCGGAACTGAAGATAATCCTGTTGCTCCAATTCTTGGAAATAATGAAGAGAGTGTTAAGAAATTGAGTTTAAGCATTCAGGATAGAATATCCAGAACTTTCTCAAGTCTTCTCGCATCTCCAGTTATAAGTAAATTTGTTCCAAGTGTTTATGCTGCTTGTACATGTTCTAGTGGACAAGTCTTGGGAGATATGACCGGTACAAACTGTGAGACAGCTAAACGATATGCCTGTACAAGTGGTTCCAGCGGATCTTCTTCTAGTAGTAGCAGTAGTAGTTCAAGTTCTAATGGAAGCACTGGCGCCAATTCAACAAGTGGTAATGGTAATTCTAATAACAGTGGAAATCAAAGTGCAAACAATAAGCCTGCAGAAGGTACAAAGAGATGTGAAGGTAGGCTTTCAAAGTCATGTGAGCCAAACACTGGATGTTATTGTCAAAAACAAGTATATAAAAATGGTAGGTGGGTTGATTCAGGTGAAGGATATCAAAGGGTTGGTGATGAATGTCGACCAGCCAGTTGTGCAAATGTTGCTAGAGGTGAAATGAATTGTACTGGTGGGGTATGTACCCCTAGAAAACAACCAAATGGTGAGGTGTGTGGTCCAAATGATTATAGTACTGAAGGTTGTCAAAGTAATAAGTGTAATAAAGATACTCAAGTCTACAATCCAACAACAAAAGGTTGTGATGCAAAAAGTTCTAGTGCACCTGATGGGGTTAATGATCCTCAATATGGTGTTTCTAAAACTGACCTTGATATTTGTGGTCCTAAACCATCAGATAAAATAGATAGTCGAGGAGGTATTATTTACAACTGTAGTTATACTTGTAATAAAACAACTAAAAAATGGGATTTACAAACAGGAGCACAATGCACTCAACAAACTAGTGGTTCTCAATTTATCTGTCCAACTAACTCACAAATAAATGCTGGTAAAGCGGTTTCAAATTCTTCTTCTTGTTGTAAAGAAGGCAATATTTGTAACTCAAGTGGTCTTCCAACGACTAGTTGTCAGCAATGGTACCACTCCGTTGGCACTAGTGAAAATGGATCTCCGATATGTTCACCTGATTCTTCTGGTTTAAGAAGTCCAAGTTGTACCCAAGAACCAAATACTATTTTATTAATTGGAAGCGATGGAAGTAGAACATGTGTTTCTCCAGATTTATATAATAGTTCTAAAATCTGTTGTTACAATGGCGGAAGTCCTAGTTGGACCACAAGATTTTCTTGTAGTAGTGGTCCTGTAGATAATGCATATTGTGGTAAGGCACCTAACGGAACTGATTTGCCACTCGGAGGAACTGTTTGTTGTAAAGATGGTTCTACTGGTAAGTATTCTTCAAAAGGATCATGCTCATTAGGTACTGAGACTGTTGAAAAAGACGGCGCAAAGTGTAGTCAACCAGTATGTTGTAAACTAACAAGTGGTAAATATTCCTGGGGTTCTAGTTATTCATGTGACGGATCTGTTGTCGCAGGAGCTGATGAAAACAAATGTAACACTTTGAACGGTGGGTATAGTCAAACTACTAAGGTTTGTGTGCAAGCTAAAGCAGGGGGTATGAGATCAGTAATGCAATATTCTAGTGTCTCAGATCTCTATACAGTTATTGGCACTGATACTGCTAACTGTGGGTATTGTTGTATTGAAAATAATGTGTATTATCGTTCAACGGCAAAATGTAGATCAGGTTTCATACCTTCTACTAAGCCATATTCACAATGTACTGGTAATGTCCAAGGTGTTAGTACAACTAATGTCACACCTCAATCATCAGTTCTTGGTGCTGCCGATACAAATACTAGTCAATACATTAAATTTTATGCCCAACCAGGAGTATATTCATTGACAGTAAATGATAAAAAGTATGTATTTTCAATAAGCACTAAAGCATCTGCTGTTATGTATATTGAAAGAAATGGTGTAAATGGATATCAACCGCCAAAGAATGGGGTAACCCCAACTGCAAATGAAGATTTAGTTGTTGATCTAACATCTAAGAATATTGCCATTACAAAAATATCTGATGGGTACAAACTATCGTTGAAGAAAGGTATAAACATTGTTTCATTCCCTGCAATGCTTACATTTGATGGTAAAGTCGCTTTAACTGCAAAAGACCTTATGGATACTGCTAACTTTGGATCTGTTGTTATATCTCAAATTACATACTTTGGTGGTGGGGCATGGAATCCAGGTGTTTATGTACAATCCTCCGACTCTACAACAAAGGCTGGGAATGATTTTCCAATTGTATTTGGAAAAGGATATTTAATTAAATCAAATTATGATTTTGAAATGACCATTCCTGCATATGCGATCAAAGATTCTATCCCAGTTGCGTTTGGTGCTGGTTGGAATCTTGTAGGTATTAATGGTTATTCAACAACATTCACTGCAAGTTCATTAATTGATTCAATTAATACAATAACAGATCTGTCTGCAGACAATGTTACATGGTGGCCAACTTCTAAAGGTGCATACGAAGGCTTACAGAAATCACAAGGCGTAGAGTATGGTTTTGATTTCCCAATTGCTAATAATTTAGGTTACTTTGTAAGGATTAATAAATTCAATCCAACAAATCCTAAAACAAAGAGTATAATATGGAATCCTGGTGGCGCACTTAATGGCCAGCCCGGCTCAACTAATTAAATTTAATTAAAATATTTATGGAAACAATACCTGCTACATTTTGGATGGTAATTATAAGTGCATTAACAGCCTTAGTTTGTTTGATCCTTTACTATGTTGCGATGTTAGTAAAAGAAACAACAGGAACTATGGTTGAAGTAAAGAACACAATTATTGATTCAAGAAAATTAATCCAGAATTCAAATGCGATTGTCGAAGATGTAAGAGTTAGTGTTGATAGTATAAAAGGAACCGTAAAAGAAGTTAACCAAAGTATTCTTGGTCCTGTTAAAGCAATAGCAAAATTAATGAATTCAATTTTCGGTTAAAATTTCGATTACTTAACAGTAAAACTACTTAAAAAGGTTCATCTTTTTCCTTTTTCGTGCTAGATTAATAGTTAGTAACTATATATAGTTTTGATAAATGTACGTAACGCCGAAACAAAAACAAAGATATTTAATAACGACATTAATTATTGCAATCGCAATACCGATTACTGCATTTGCTGCATACCTTGTTACTCAGATTCTTTCCAATGCTGGAGGATCAATTGATCCACAGGGTGTTGTAATGTCTAATGTTACATCAAATTCACTAACCTTAACTTGGACTACTGACACTGCAACAACAGGTTCTATTGTTGTTTCCACTGGAGGTAAAAGTTCTGCACCATACACAGATGTTAGGGGTTCCTCTAAAAGAAAGACCCATTATATTGAAGTTACAAGCTTAGAGCCAAGCAAAGATTATACTTTTTACATTACATCAAATACCACAAAATATACTTCAGTAAACGGACAATCATTCAAATTTAAAACTCCACCAATTACAACCAATACTCCTATTCCAAACCCAGTATATGGATCAATTTCAGGTTCTAAAAGTGATGATATCCTTGTTTATGTAGTTACTGGAACAGAGACTGATTATCCAGCATCGGCAACGCCTAATAAATCGGGTAACTGGATTATTGATCTCTCATCTATTAGAAATGGAACTTCAGAATTAGTATCAGTAACTTCAACAAGTGATCTAAAAATTCTTGTTAGGGGAAGTGATGGAACTGGTGCAATTATAAAAGGAAAGTACAATGAACTATTTGATAAAGATGGAAAGCTTTTTGACAGTAATTCATTAGCACTTAATCCTGCAGCTGATATCATAAGTAATTTCAATACTAAATCAGTTATCTCTTCTGTAATCGCGCAACAAATTACATGTAAATGTAGCGATGGAACTGACCTAGGTCTTAAAACTTCAGCTGATTGTCAAGTTGCTAAAGCCAGTCAATGTAGTAGTACGCCAAGTAATGTAAGCTGTATTTGTCCTAATGGTACCAATTTAGGTTCGATGACTCAATCTGCATGTACTACAGCTAAGCTAACTCAATGTACAAGTACACCTACCACAGTAAGTTGTATATGTCCTGATGGTACTAACTTGGGATCGATGACTCAGTCCGCTTGTACGACTGCAAAAAAGACCCAGTGTACTACAAGCAACAATGGTTCGAGAGTATTTAGATATGTATTAGATGTTAAATGGAAAGCAATCGCTGGAACTAATGTCGGAGGTTCAACTTCTTCTCCTGATCTTCCAACTGGTCAAAGTTCTGTGATAACAACTAACTTAACTGACACTGCATTTAATGTCGTCTGGTTAACTAAGACAGGTGAGCAAGGTTATGTAAAATATGGTAAGAGTGTTGATGATATAACTTCAATTGCATACGATGACCGAGATGACTTAACTACAAAAGGTAATTATCAAGCTCATTCAGTAAAAGTTTCTCAACTTTTACCAGATACAACTTATTATTATCAAATATATTCTGGTCAAACAGTAATCCAAAATAATGGGCAACCATATTCACTAAAAACTTTTAAGACCTTGTCCTCTCCACCTCAATTTAAGACTGTTTCGGGAAAGATAACTGGTGTCAGCAATTCTAAAGATGCGGTTATTTATGCTTCCATAAAAGATAGTGATAGCGTTGGGTCTGCAGGAACTTCAACAGTAACCTCTTCGATTCCAGATGAAAATGGAAACTGGATTGTCACGATAGGTGATATGAGAACATCTGATGGATCGGATTATTTCAACTATTCTTCTGGAGATAAAATTACTTTCAAAGCTTTAGTTTATGCAGATATCCTTTCGTCAACTCAAACAATGTCAACGGTTGATAGTGCAACAATTACTCTTAGCCCAAGTACTTCACAAACAACAAGGCAGATCATAAAAGTTGATCCACTAACTGTCAGCGGTCTTCACTAACTCCGAAAAAGAATGTTAAATAGCATTTTCTAGAGCGATATTGTAAAATACCATATATGAATAATTTCAAAAGAAATAATCTAGTCACAGTTGTTTTTCTCGCTTTATTGATAATGAGTATTGTGTTTTTAGCGAATGCTTTTAAAGGAAATGGAAATAAAGAAATTTCAAAGCAAGTAGGTAGTGAGCTTTCTCAAGCTTCATCTATTCAAGCAAATGATATAACAAATGCGAAATCTCAAGTTGTGCCTGCCACAGGTTTTAACTATGTCCCAGCCCAAGGAACTCCGGTTGTTCTAGGCTGTTCAACCCCTTCATGTGAATTCCTTAAAACTATTAAATACCAACCTGTTTGTACAGAAGGTAGCGCGAGCATTGTAGTTGGTAATGGACAAAATATCGGACAAAGTGGAAGTGGAATTAAAGTCCAAAAAAATTCTCGTATTGAGATTGTTGAAATAACTGCTCCTGTGGCACTTCTTTCTGGAAGCCAGTATGTTGAAAATAATCTCATGGCAATTTGGAGTAAAGATAAGGGTATGAATGGTACTTTCAAACCATCTTACGCAATGATTGATCCTGCAGAAGCGGGGATGATGATGGCACCGGGTGATCCAGCAGATACTGTTACAAAAGTTTACCAGAATCGCAAAGTGAACAACTTTGCTGTTAATGTAAATATTAAAACTGATGGGGAAGATGCCCCAACAAACGAACCTAACCTTGCTGTTGTTAATAAAACATTAAACTCTGTATGTCCATCTGTTCAGAAATCAGATCCTAATCCAGACTTCCCAAATAAAATAGCACCTGACTTAGTTGCTCAAGAACAAGCTCCTGGTTATGTTAATAGATCTAGAGCATACGGTAATCTTAGATGTTATAACGATAATCCTAATGGAACTACGCTTCCTAATACTGATCAGTTTAAAACATGTGTTGCTGATTTCAAACCATTTGCCTTCTTAGACTTTGCAACAATAGCAATAGATAAGTGGATTGAATGTACCGTCCCACACCAAGGAAAAGATGATCAGGGAAATCCTATTACAATCCCTGCAGATCCTTCTTTATGTAAGGATACTGTCCTTTATGGTTTAAGAATTGATGCTATCTTTGGTACTCCATATAATGAGAATGCTCATGAGAACGCAAACTATTATTTAGATTCTAAGGTTCAAATGACTGCTGCCCCTGGAGATGCTTCAGCTATGGCTCCAAAAACAATTCGAGATTCAATGCAACCTAATATGGCTGCTGTTGAACCTTTCTATGTAACGACAAATTGTAAAGTTAAAGTTGATGGTCGAAGTATTTACACAATCCCTTGTTTATGGGATATGTCTGCATATCAAAGAGACTATCAAAGACAAAAGCAATCTGCTGCCCCTGGTGAACCTAATATTCCTGCTACTTTTGAAGAGTACTGGAAGGATGTAGAAGCACAGATTGCTCAGCGACAGTTACAATGTAATTAATATGTTATAACTAAGAATGAGGTATAATTCTTTATTTAAAATTTTATATAAAAACAAATGAATTGGATTCTGAAAATACAAACATTTCTAAACACACCAAAGAAAAAGTTTGAGACTTT
>DASZTI010000142.1:0-4589 GCA_035548215.1 Candidatus Dojkabacteria bacterium | reverse complement strand
CTGAGAGAGATAAAATTCTCACAGTTATTGGTAAAACAAATGGTAAATTTACAATGCTTGCAAAAGGAATTAGGAAATTAGAATCAAAAAACAGAGGAAGTATTCAAACATTATCACTTTCCAATATATCTTACTATCAAGCTGAAGGTATGCCACTTCTTATTGAATCGGAGTCAATTTTTACTTCAGATTTTACTAAGATAAACATTAAAAATATTGAGCGATGTTTAATTTTAATAAATAAATTGCTTCCTGATAATGAACCGTATGAAAAAATTTTCAATGCTTTAGAGTCTGTAATTGAGCATAATTTTGATAACGCAAGTATCAATAGATTTAGATTGATCTTTTTAATCGAGGAGGGTTTAATTAATGATTTAAATATTTGTAGTATATGTCAGGAAAAGACACCAAAGTATTTAGATACGAACACTGTAGATTTTTTATGTGAAGATTGTTCAAAGATTAGCAAAAACAAAGTAATAAAATTGGATAAAACGATTTATTCTAATGATGATTTTAGCTTAATACTTGATAAATATATAAATAAGTTGCTTAAAGAGATTGCTTAGTTTTCATTGAAAAAAACTCAATATTGAGGTATTATCTTGTGTTTATCTAATGGATGCGTAGCTCAACTGGCAGAGCAAGCGGCTCTTAACCGTTAGGTTCAGGGTTCGATTCCCTGCGCATCCATATTCTTTTTGAAATTTCTCTATTTCTTCTTCGTCACAATACTGTGAATTTCTTGTGTTAACTCATTATTAATAATAATAAGTCTATGTACTTCATCCTGAAGTTTCAAAAGCGTTTCTGCATCTTTGAATGTTTGTTTTGCTTGTTTATCTGAGGCTCTGCTTAATACTTGTTGACCAACTGCCAGAATTGGTAATGCGAGTAATTGAACTAAATTGCTTAAGAAGAGTAAGAAGGTGAATGGATAAGGATCGCTTTTAAATACGCCGATTCCTAATGTTGCTAAAATCATCCATCCAAACATCCAAACTACTAAGAAATAAAACATCCCCATCGAGCCAAATGTCTTGGTTATAATTACTGCAATCTTTCCATTAACGCCTATATTCTCATGTTCTGATAGGTGAGGACCTTTTTGTGCTCGCTCAGCGATCCAAGGATCAGGTGTATGTGTCATATTTCTTTATAAAACAATTAATATATTTAGTATACAGGTATTGCAAATTTAATATCAAGACCTTATTAAATAATAGCTTTTTAATATTTTAATTTTTATTATTGACATATCCCCTATGGGGGGACTATTATAGGAGAGTGTTAAGTTGAAACAAAGTTGTATGAAAACATTAAAAGATAAAAAACTACATCGAATAAAAATTATTTCTGGGCACATTAAAGCTATCCAAAAGATGATTGAACAAGATCAATATTGTGTTGATATTGTTTTACAATCACTTGCAGTACAAAAGGCTTTAAGAAATCTTGATATGACAATTATAGAAGATCATATGAATTCATGTGTTGTTGAACAAATTAAAGAAGGAAAATCTAAACAAGCTATTAAAGAACTTTTAGATATTTATAAACTTAATAAATAGTATGTCAAAGAAGAAAAGAAAATTCGCAAACAATCTAAATGAAACAAGAACATGTACTTACTATGTTGACGGCATGCACTGCGCCTCATGTGAGATTTTAATTGAAAAGAAAGCATTAAAAAAGTTTAATCTTCAAAGCGTAAATGCCTCTTTAAATAAGGGAACATTTGACTTCGCTTACACTGGACAAAGACCAAATGTTGATGATCTTACTAAAGAATTTAAAGATAAGGGATATGTTTTCTCTGAAAAGAAGTTTTTGAAAGATAATTCTCCTGCAATTTCTTTTAAAAATGGAGAGATTTTTATAAACAAAGAAAAATTATCTAATTTACTTAAGGTTATATGTTTAGGAATATTGTTTATTTTTTTATTCAAATTATTTGATTCTTCTGGGTTAGCTTCAAGAATTAATCTTACTCAAAACTCTTCATTTATTTCGTTCTTTTCATTTGGAATTATTGCTGGCTTCTCAAGCTGCGCAGCTCTTATTGGTGGTCTGCTTTTATCATTGTCAAAGCAATGGGTTGAAACTTATGTTGATAATGATAATTATTTTGTAAAACTTTCTCCTTTTATTATGTTTAATATTGGAAGGTTAATTTCTTTCTTTGTATTGGGTGGAATACTTGGCTTAGCTGGAAAAGCGTTTGGCCTTTCGGCATATTCTAATCCTATATTTACTGCAATAATTATAATTCTTGTATCTATATTTATGGCATTACTAGGATTACAAATGTTGGGTGTGCAGTGGGCAAGTAGATTCCAAATTTCACTTCCTAAATCTATAACTTCAAAAATTGCTAATGAGGATAATTTTAAAGGGAAACTGATGCCTTTAATTATTGGTCTTTTAACATTCTTTTTACCTTGTGGTTTTACAATTACAGCTCAAGCAATTGCATTGACTTCTGGAAGTTTCCTCAGTGGAGCTCTTGTTATGTTCTTCTTCGCCTTAGGTACTTTGCCTGTCTTAGCTTTCATTAGTTTTTCAAGTGTTTCTTTTTCCCTTAAACCAAAGTTTAACCAAATGTTTAATTATGTTGCAGGATTATTAGTTATTTTCTTTGCTCTTTATAATCTTAATGCTCAGTTAAATGTTTTAGGTCTTAAAAGTCTAAATGACATTACATGGCCTAAATTTAATATATCTTCAGATAGCAATACTAAGTTAACCAGTATTGTAACTGATAATAGTCAAACTTTAGAAACTTCTGCTAGTTCAACAGGGTACTCACCATCAAATGCTGTAGTTAAGGCTGGTGTCCCAATTGTCTGGAATATAAAAAATAATGGTGCAGCAGGATGTACTAGTGGAATTATTTCAAGAGATTTGTTGGGAACCCAAAGTATTACATTGAAACCAGATGTTACAACAGTTAACCTCCCAGCTTTAAAACCAGGAATATACAAATACAGCTGTTGGATGGGTATGTATGTTGGAACGATAAAAGCAATTTAATTAATAGCCGAAATTATGGAACTAAAAATTATTGGTATGCATTGTGAATCATGTGCTGAGCTAATCTCTATGGAATTAGAGGATCTTGGATTAGAAAGTTTCAGTATAGACTTTAATTCTGGGCTTTTAACAATCTCTGATGAAAATATAAATATTGAGGAAATAAAACGAGCTATAGAGAGTGCAGGTGATTATACTATCTCAATTTAATCTTAATTAAGTATTATGAAAAAAGAAATTCTTCCGTTGATAGGAATGCATTGTTCATCATGTAAAAACTTAATAGAAAAAAAACTATCAAAGGTTGATGGCATTCACAATATAAGTGTAAACTATGGAAGTGAGAAAGTTACTATTGAATATGATGAGAATATGATTAATAAAGAAGATATTAAAAACCATATTTCACATTTAGGTAAGTATAATTTAGTCACTGAAAATTCGATGCATCATAGTCATGAACAGCATGCACAGATGCTAAAGGATGAAGAATTAAAGAAACTAAGAACCAGAGTTACTGTAGCAGGAGTAATCGCTATCTTTTTCTTCTTCACAATGATCTATATGCTTTTACTTCCTGTCTTTAATCTGTCAGATTTAGCCATGTTACTTGGATCTGTCTCATTGGGATCGTCGTTAAATTATTCAATTAACATATACCTTCTTGTTCAGTTTATCCTCTCATCGGTAGTAGTTTTTTACTCTGGAAAAGACATATTAGAAAGTGCGTATACTGCAATGAAAGTGAAAACAACAAATATGGATACTTTAATTTCGGTTGGAACTCTAGTAGCTTGGTTATATTCAACTATACTTACATTCTTACCGAATGTTTTTTCAAGTTTAGGTAATGCATCAGATGTTTATTTTGAAGCCACTGTGTTTATATTTTTCTTTATTCTTCTTGGAAGATACTTGGAGAATAATGCTAAAGGTAAAGCAAATAATTCTATTCAAGAACTTATTAAGCTTCAAGTTAAAGATGCGGTAATATTTAAAGATGGGAAAGAAATTAAGATTCCTGTTGAGAATTTAAAAATTGGAGACATTGTTATTGTAAGACCAGGAGAAAAAATAGCTATTGATGGTGAGATTGTTGAGGGTTCTGGAGTCATTGATCAATCAATGATATCTGGAGAACCAATCCCAGTTGAAAAGAACATCGGGGATAAAGTTATTGGAAGTACTCT
The DNA here is from genome assembly GCA_035548215.1 of Candidatus Dojkabacteria bacterium. Taxonomy (GTDB): domain Bacteria; phylum Patescibacteriota; class Dojkabacteria; order SC72; family SC72; genus DASZTI01. Next base: position 363 of record DASZTI010000142.1, on the reverse strand, counting down.
ATGTGTTTCCGGTAGTTTTAAGTTTAAAGTTAATAAAAAGGGTTCTGAAACTTTGCTATCGCAGATTATTGAAAAAGTTCAAGAAGCTCAAGCATCTCAAGCACCAATCCAAAAATTAGTAGACAAGGTCTCGTCAATATTTATTCCAGTAGTCTTTCTTATATCAATTGCCTCTTTTATGTTTTGGCTATCATTTGGAACTTACCTTGGTATTTCTTCTGCTAATTCAATTCAATTTGCAATTTATGTTTTCATTACAGTCCTTATAATTGCATGCCCATGTGCTCTAGGATTGGCTACACCAATGGCTATTATCGCTGGAACTGGACTGGGTGCTAAAGAAGGTATTTTAATAAAAAATGC
>DASZTI010000141.1:0-3069 GCA_035548215.1 Candidatus Dojkabacteria bacterium | reverse complement strand
AGTTTCCTACTATTTGTAGTGGCGATTATAAAGATAAAGTTGAGTAATTCTTTTTAAGCAAACACTGGTTCAGTTACAAACACCTCCCCTTTTTCCCCATGCGTATGTATTTCTACATTTACACCGTTAGGCATTGGATAGAACATTTGTCTCTCTTTCATTTGAAGTTTTAATAATCTCTTTAGTGCTTCTTTTGCCCAGAAGTGTCCCCACCTATATGTTTGAACAATAGGAATTTCAAGTGCATCTCCTACATGTTTTTTAAAGATGTCGCCTGTATGATTTCTTTTTGACCATGTTGGGTAGTCATCCTTTGAACTATATATAAATCTTCCTAAAATAATGCCCTTTATTCTAGAAGCATTGGGATGCATAGCAATTACTTCTGAATATCTCCTAATATCACTCTTTTCTAAAGAAAGTTCTTCAACACCAAGAATTATAGGGAATGTATCGCTTTGGAAAAAGTCAAAACCAGCCGAAGTTGTATCAATAAGAGTTTCTAAATTTCCTGAGATAAGTTTTCCTTTAGCTATTTCTCTTGATGGACGAATAACTCGGATATCTGCTTTGATTTCGCAAGTTCCATGGTGCGATTTTTCAGGATAACCAGTGAAGATCAATTCTTTTATTTTCTTTCTAGACAAATCATTACATGCACTAAGGCTACCAACATTTGGTCCTTGTATTGATACAACATTGTTTTTAAAAAGAAGTACCTGAAATGATGTTGTATCAGAATAGCCAATAATGGTTTTTCTTTGCTTCTTTAATATTGGGAGAATCTCATGTTCAAAAAATTGCAGTATGTCAAAAGAAGAGTAACCTCCACCAGCAACCCAAATAACTTTTACTTCTGGGTCTTTAGCCATTGCAAGAAAATCTCTCTTCCTTTCTTCAAGTGTTCCCGCTTGGAAATCCAAATTCTTTTTAAAGACATTTTTGCCTAGTTTAATTTTTAGACCCCATGAGTTTAAAATCTCTATGCCCTTTTTAACATCAAGTTCTTTAACTTGATCTGAAGGAGAAATTACTCCTACACAATCTCCTTGTTTAAGTATTGATGGCTTAATGAATTGGTTTTTCATCGCTGTGTATAACTACTCTAATTTGTTTTGGTGTGTAGATTAACAGAAGAGCACCACACAAGAACATTGCAATACCTAAGGATGCAAATGACATTTGCGTTCCGAAGACTTGTGCAGTTACACCTGCTAGTATAGGGCCAACTACGTATCCAAAGTTTGCTGCAAAATCAGTAATACTATTAATCTCTTTAGAATAGAAAGACGATTCTTCCAAATAGTCCGCACATGCACCATCAATACTTGGCCATGCAAAAGAGATGACAGATCCACCAATGAACTCTGCAATTAATATAAATAATGGATTAGGGATAATTCCAATTAAGAGAATAAATGGTGCACCCATCATAAGTGAAATAAATGCACTTCTCTTTTGTCCATATTTTCTTACCATTTTCCCTACAAGAAAGCCTGAGAATAATGATGATATCGAATATATTGAAAGAAAGGCTCCTCCATAATCGCTAAAGCCTTTGGTATTGGCTATAAATAAAGGTCCGATTGTCCAAAAGAATGCATCAATTACATTTAAAAAGGCAATGATTATGAGTACTGGAAGAAGTATTTTTCCTATCTTTATCCAAAGAGTAAGTTCACCTTTACTAGGCATTTTTTTATTATGGTGTGTTATATGAGGAACCTCATGGTCTCTATGTTTATAAAGAAAAACAAGGTAGAAAACAAAGGAAAGGACTAAAAATGCAAATGCCATATAAAGTCCGTTTATTTGGTTATCACCATCAAGTACAATATAACCTGCTACTAATGGTCCAATGAAGTAACCAATTGATTTAAAAATTGACAATGCACCAAAACCTGATGCGTGGTCTGTATGGTCAATCTTTTTACTAACAAAATCAAAGACTCCAAACTTCATAACATCGTAATATAAGCCCCATACAGCCATTGCGAGAACAAAGACAAATGTGGTTGAGGCTATACCCATTAATATTGGGAAGAAGGCTGAGATTATGAATAATAACAAAAGGAGTCTTCGGTAATTAACATTCTTAAGTACATTACATAAGATGAAATCAAAGATACCGCCGAAAACTGATGATGAAGCATATATAAGACCCATTTCTGAATCATTAAAACCATGATTGGTAATAATAGTTGGGGTAACGTATGACATTATTGAGTCAAATATTGACCAAAGAAGAATAACAAAGGAGATGTTAATCAATAAACTTACTGATTCATCAGACCCTTCCATGTTAAACCTTAAAAGACTTCGCATATTCATGGGTAAACATTAGCACGGTGGTATAACTTTCGTCAAATACTATGGTCTATTTGACTTGTTAAGAAACAAATGACTATAATAACCGCTAATTATTACTACAAGTTATTATGACATTCGGTAAACAATTACTTCTAGAAAGAAAAAAGAATAAATTGTCTGCAGAAAAACTCGCAAAAGCGTGTGGCGTGTCAAGAAGTTATATAACCCTCATAGAGAACGAACAAAGGTTACCAAGTAAAGATGTAATGCCTAAGATTGCAAAAGCTTTGAATATCGAAACAGAAGTTGTTATAAATTGGTATTTAGATGGTCTTAGAGTCAAACTAGAGAGGGTTCTTCTCAATAAAGATAATGATTCCGATGTTCCTGAAAATATCCCCGAGCTTTCTTAATTTTTAATAAAACAAATCTCCAACTGAGTTGCAGAGCATAAATTTATGGTATAACCTGAAACGTTTACTAATATTATTCGTATATATACATGATGAGGAATTCGCATCTGGGAGACCTGAAAGAGAAAGATCAGGTGCTCGTTGAAATGTATAAAACCTATCTTTTGAAGGTATATAGATATATGTATGCTCGTGTGCATAATGTTGAGCTTGCTCAAGATTTAACAAGCGACTGTATGTGGAAAGTTGTAAGAAACCAAGATTTTATAGATCACAAAAAGAATATTGGATCATGGATTTTTACAATTGCTCATAATACTTTAATTGATTATTTTAGAACCAATAA
>DASZTI010000140.1:0-17513 GCA_035548215.1 Candidatus Dojkabacteria bacterium | reverse complement strand
CCTCAGGATTATATATAAGCTTTGGCTTAGGAATAAGGCCATCATCTACCCAACTCACCTGATCTAAACTGATTTTACCAGCATAAAGCTTATTATACAGTGAAACGTCTTCTTGTAATTTTCTCCTTACTTTTCTATAACCCCTAAAATATGAAACATCCTTGGGATAAATTCCGGGCTGTGAAGTGTCCGATAATCCCCTCTTAACTCTCAATGCGATTTTAAAAGCATTGTAGGTTGGTACAAAGCCAACTAAAACATTATACAACTGCCTAAATGTTAAACCTTCACCAATATAGATGGCATAAGTTAACAAAGCCCTTTGCTTTAATGATTTATAATCTAATAGATCAGAAATGTCCTCGTTGTATGTAGCCAAGCCCTCTTCAATATCTTGATAGCTTTTTAAATTAGATTTAGTTAAAGCAGGAATACCAGAAAGATTTGCGTTATACCATCTAAACACATGCGTACCGATTTCATGCACAATTGTCTTTCTAAGCTTAATGGCACGCTTTCTAATATCTTCAGAACCTAAAACAATATACTTACTCTTAACTCCAACTCTAATATTCTTATCCAAAGTTCTTTTAGAAAATACAATCTGCCAATCATCAAGTCCAAAATGCTTCAAAACTTTCTCTAGGCTACTAACTATTTGCTCCTTTTCAATGTATTTTGAATGTTTGACCTTCGCTTCACTAATAAGATGATAATTTTTAACTTTATTTTTAAGAACCTTTGCAGCATTTTTAAAAAGTAACTCACTTGGCATGCCATATCTCATCTTAGAATACTTAGTTAAATCGTCATTATCACCTATACTGTAATACATTTTATTAACTAAATTCTTTGACTCAATTAAATCGATATGAAAATCTGAAATTCTAGGATCTACCCCACTTATGATTTGAACTGAGGATAGTTCGTTTAAAATCTTATCGTTATTATTCTTGTAAATACTATATTTAAACTGAGGGTTATATGTTTCACTATTAAAAAACTTCTCTCTTTCACTTTCCAAGTTAATTGGGGTTGTTACAAGTGTCATTGGTGTCTGAATCTTATCTAACAAAGTAGATACCTCATTCAAACTCATACTAATTTTGCCTTTTCGAGAGAATAGAAACATATGCTCAATTACGAGGTATTAATTTATAATGTATTTTATCATTATTTAAACAATATCTGAAACAATCATTGCAATAAACATCCAAACCCAAGGAGTTAGAAGACTATCATATGCGATTGCGCTTGATAGTATGACTGAAATTACTGAAATACCAACTAGATATCGACTTCTTAATAATCTATACACGATCATTCCAATTGGAATTACAAAAGAAATAATACCCAACAGACCTGTTTCGGCCAAAATTTTTAAATATGTAGTATGTGGGGTTCCAAAATCCACTCTTTTATCTATATATAATTTGTAATACAAAGGATAATTTCCCGCGCCAATACCTAATAAAGGCTTTTCAATAAATATCTGTAATGCTACCTGCGCATATTTTAGATGTTCAAAGAATGAAATATCATTAAATTTAAATCTATCGAATAATTGGACGAAGAAACCTGAAAATACAAACTTTCTATTCAATTTGAAGACTACTTTAAAGACCAAGTAAGTACAAATACCAACGACAAAGATGAGAATTCCAGTCCTTGAGGCAGTTAACATAAGGTTAATAAATCCCAATATAAAGGCTAAAATATAAAACATTTCTGATTTAACCTTTTTTATAAATTCCCCCCACTCTTTTATAGGTTCAATTATATTTTCAAACTCTTTAAATAAGTAAACAAGTGAAATTGAAAGAAATATTGATAAGAAATTCGGATCATTCATAAAACCACTTGGTCTGAGTATCCATGTAGAACCCTCTTTTAATGTGAAACCGGACAAATCAACCATTCCTCGTGTATTAAATAATGAAGAAATCATTTCCCAATTCCAATTGAAATGATAACTCAACATTTGAATCATAGAGACCATGAAAGTCAGATATAAACTGAGTGCTATTAATTTTAAACTTAACGCCTTCTTCCAAATAACTGACAAAAACAAATAAGATGCGAAAATCAATACCCAATATACAAGTGTTATCAAAGAGGTTTTAAATGCAATACCAAAAGAAGCAGATAACAATACAGTAACTAAAAATATTACAACAGCGGCAATAAAATACTTATTATCTGTCTCCTTAATCCATTTTTTAAGATCTTTTAGAAAATGTTTGTAATTAAAAGTTGTCCAAAGAATGATAATAAATGTAACAACTAAGATCGAAAGCTTTGAAACAATTCTTTCATCCAAATTTATCCCTAAATTTGTTAAAACATAATCATAAAATGCACCCAACCTTGGAAAAGATAAGAGAAAGAATATAATTATCAGTAGCATACTCATTTAATATCTGCTAATAGATTTAGAAAAATGCCTCTCACCAATCGAAATTAACTCAAGTGCGATGCCCGTACCCTTAGCAACACAGAACATCGGATCATCAGCAATATACGCGGGCACACCAGTTGCTCGTGTAAAAAGTTTGTCTAAATTCTTAAGCAAAGCAGTCCCACCACTCATTACCATACCACGATCCATAATATCGGCAGATAATTCTGGAGGAGTTTTCTCTAAAACCTCTTTAACACTTTGAATAATTTTCGAAAGAGGAATTTTTAATGCATCGGCAATCTCATTTGAGTCAATTTTTACAGACTTTGGTAAACCAGCAACAGCATCTCGACCTTTAATTTCAGTAACCTTTGGTTTATCAACTTTAATTGCAGAACCAATATCAATTTTAATACCCTCTGCCGTTTGCTCACCAATTAAAATACCTCTTTTTCTTCGCATATATGAAATGATAGCTTCATTAAGAGCATCACCAGCAACTCTAAGTGATCTAAACTGTACAATACCATCCATCGACATAACTGCAATCTCAGAAGTTCCACCACCCATATTAACAATCATATTTCCAGAAGAAGTGTTAATTGGTAAACCCGCACCAAGTGAAGCAAGAATAGGTTCAGGTATGAGATCTATTTTCTTAGCACCAGCATTTGTGGCCGCTTTAATGACAGCTCTTTCCTCTACAGAAGTAATTCCAGCTGGTACACTTATAATAACATCCGGTTTGAAGAATCTAGAATTTCCTAATGCTTTATTCAAAAAGTATTTTAATAAAGCTTCGGTTACTCTTGAATCCGCAATAACACCATTTCTAAGAGGCCTTTTAGCTACAATATTATCAGGAGTTTTACCTATCATCTCTTTAGCTTCTTGCCCTACAGATATAACTGTGAATTTATTCAAATCAATTGCAACAACAGTTGGCTCCATAAGGATAATACCTTCACCCTCCACAAATACAATGGAGTTCGCAGTACCAAGATCAATTCCGACTCTTTTTCCAAACATAGTTTGATTATATGATAAAGAGTAAGATTAACCAACTAGCAAGAGTGAAAAGAAGGATGTTCTTAAAACTCTCCTTCACTATAAAAGACTTCCCCGCTCCCACCGTGAGCTAACACAACGGGAATCCTGTCCTTTTTCTCTCCTTCAAGTCCAACAGCCATATGATTATATAAATAAGGCTTATTCCTTGCGATATAAACTACATTACTATTTCTTTGTTGCCTAATTGCTATCCCTAGGGCATGCAATGATCTATAAACACCAAACATATTACCGACTTTATCCTTTGAAACCGAAACAGAATATCCCATTTCTTCTCCATACTTTTTTTGATCTGTTTCCACTGCTGTTGTAAATTCATTTTCAGAAACAATTGGATTTCCCAACCTACCGCCAGCAATACAATCAGCACAAACTATTGTTTTCACCTTTTCATACAGGGTACCTGAACTTATGTGACTGATGAGATAAACCTCTGCCTTACTGTTATGATTCTTAGCATAAAGTCGAAGATTGTTAAGATAAACCAGAACATCTTTTTCTATCTGTAAAATGTCTTCTTGCGGAATAACACTATCATCTTTATACATATTTTTAGCATCATCATCAGTAATTAATACAATCGGCCTTATTTCTATTCCAATGTTTTTAAATTCTTCTACACAAAAATCTAAATAATCGATGAGTTTACTTGTATCTTCATAAGTACGAACTTTACCACCTCGTGTTTTTATTGATTCAGGCATAATTGATGTATTTATTTTTAACCTATGCCGACCATCTTTATCTTGTAATTGTTGTAATCGCATACATTGAATTTTAATTAGATCAATAGGTTTCTTAGAAACAATTGCTTCAAATAAAGCACCTTCAAGATTGCCATAAAAACCCTCTTCATATCTATTTTCACCTTGAGGATTTGATATTCGATTAATAATATCCGTTGCTTTTACAAACCTTATAAAATCATCCTGGTTATATATGATTTGATGATGTTCACAATATTTTACATATCGTATATTTAAACGGTTAATATGCTTACATCTTTCTACTTGACTATAAACAACATAAGTCTCTTTAGAATTATCATTATAATATCCTTCTAATCTCTTACTCGCTTCAGAACACATATCTGCAAATCCTTGAGGCGGATCTATTTCTCCCTTGAGAGCTGCAAAGACATCAACAACATCCATCTGAATAATTTTACTTACGAAATTGGCAACTAATTCGTTATACAATGTAAGTTCACTTTCCATTAAAATATGTTTAAGTAATAAAATCTTCTGTTCTTTGTTTAAAGTTTCAGGATTTAATTGAACACTGAAAATATCATCTTTAGATATCGACAAAACTTCTTCGGTTAACGCTATTGGAGGTTTCAACTCTACTGGCCGAGTTAGAAACAAATGATTTGACATAGGTATATTCTTAATTAATGCTTGAAAGTCCTCATTATTTACGCCAAAGGCAGTAACTCTCGGTTTTAGAATTTCCAATATTAAAGTTTGAGTTTTCCATTGTGTTTTATAAAAAAATTAAAATATATTTTGGTAGGCCGAACGGGAATCGAACCCGTAACTATAGTTTTGGAGACTATTATTTTAACCAATTCAAACTACCGGCCCATGGTGTGCCGATAAATATTTTCCTAATGAAGAATTATTTTCAATGACAACACCCTCTAATTATTAGGGCGTCGCCAAGAAGAGGATGAAAAGATGTTCATAGTTTTATTTTTAGTAGTATATTCCATAGTTTTAAAATTTTATTTTCATTGCCTCTTTCATATCTCTCACAACACCTTGAGCAATCATTCGCACCTTTGTACTATTTTCTAATGTCTTTTTTAAAAGTTGTTCCTTCATACCCTCAGCTTCTTTTCTTCGCTCGCGTATTGGAATTAATACTTCATTCATAACTTCAAACAACCTATTTTTAACATCAACATCCCCTACTTTACCCGCCTTATATAACTCTTTTAATTCATTTACTTCTTCAACATTCTTGTTAAATAAATCCATGTATGTAAAAGCAACATTCCCCTCAATCTTACCCGGGTCAGTTGCCTTAATTCTATTTGGATCTGTATATACTTTAAATACTTTCTTTTTTAACTCTTCTTCAGAATCAGAAAGATAGATACAGTTATTTAAACTCTTACTCATTTTTCCATTACCATCTATTCCTGGAACATTTACTTCAACTCCATACAAACCTTCAGGTTCATGAAATACTTTAGATTTATAGGCATTATTAAATCTTCTTACCAACTCTCTTGTGTCTTCAATTATTGGAGCCTGATCTCGACCTACTGGAACTAAATCGGCGTTGACAAGCAATATATCGGCAGCCTGGTGAATAGGATAGATATAAAAACCAAGAGGAGTTGAATTCTCAAATCCCTTTTGAGCTATTTCAGTTTTGATTGTTGGGTTATGTGCTAGTTGTTGAATCGTTGCAAAATTAGCAAGATATATGAAAATCTCATTAACTTCTGGAACTTCAGACTGAATATATACCGTTGTTTTATCAAAATCTATTCCTACAGCATAATAATCACAGAGAAGTTCTGTAATATTTTCTGCTACTTTTTCTGGGTTATCAAAATTATCTGTAAGGGCTTGAATATTTGCAATTAAAACAAATTGCTCATATTCATCCTGTAACTTAACTCTGTTTAATAATGATCCGAAATAATGACCAATATGTAACTTTCCTGTTGGTCTATCCCCTGTTAAGATTCTTTTCTTTTCCATGTCTTTATATATTAAAAAATAAAATCCCCATATAGATAGACTAACATATTTTCAAAGTTAATCTAACTATATGGGGACGACATGAATAATCGTGGTACCACCCCACTTTGTAAATCTTAAAGGATTTACCTTATCAACTTTTGTTTTCACAAACATTGATTTAAGAATTTACGGTTCTTCTCCGGATTCCCTACTAACAACATATATTATATATTGAGTTTCAGTTCACAGCTCCGGGGCCCATTCTCCCCATCAACGCCTTTTATATATTTAATTGTGGTTAATTATATCATTAATTCAAACTGTGGTATACTCTTAAATCATGAAAAAGACTATTAAAACAGTTCTTCACAGACTTTGGGATATGTTTTCCTTCGTATTAATATTGGTGTTTTTAGCAATAGGAACATATTTCATATATATGTACGCCAATGGCTATAGGTTCAACTTACAAACCCAAAAAGTTGAACGAACTGGCGTTGTAAGTGTTGAAACTTTACCTAGTCGTGCTGAAGCCTTTATAAACGGCGTAGATCTAGGCAAGACTCCAAAGATAACAACATCTATTAGTGAAGGAACCGCAACAGTAAAATTTCAAAAAACTGGATATTATGACTGGTCAAGAATTGTTCCTGTAAATGTTGAGAAATCATCACTAGTTTATGCACTATTAATCAAACAAAATCCCAATAAAGACGAAGTATTTTCAACAGAAGGAGACATGGAACTAACCTCCAATAATATTTACGGCTATGACAATTTATTCAAAACAAAAAATAGTATATTCTTTGGAACAAGTCATAACAGTATTTATCGACTCTGGAGATATGATGTTAACAGAAATTTCTGGGAGACATCCGCCAATCCTTACAATATATACACCTTAAACGACAAGAATATTACAGGAGTTTCATATAGTTACGCACCAGATGGAAGAAACCTTTTAGTTTTTGTAAACACAACCGATCCTAAAACCAAGAAACCTAACCAAACAGCAATTACATTATTAGAAGTTAATGGAACACAAGTTGTTAAAAATAATACAGACCTATCCCCTTTTGTTAGTTACAATATTAGTTGGTCTCAAGATGGTAAATATTTATTATTAGATTCTAGTTCTGAACTCGTAACAATGAATGTCTCTGATGGAAAGAAGTATTTAATTCTCAAAAAGGATCCTAAAAAGCCAGTTATGTGGTCAACAGACGACCAAGGCAATCTTTACACAGTAGAAAAAGACACAACAGCAACTCCAAACTTCACATTAATTAATCAGATGAACTTAGATGGAACTAATAAAATTGTACTTCTAAACAAAATTTATGCATTAACTGAGGATAAATATATTAGAACTCTTCAGAAGGATTCGTTTAGTTCAACTCCTTTCGGAAACCCTACGGATAATATTCTTTTCAGTGGATCAATTGACCGAGTTGTTGTCGATCAGCTAGCTCAAGGAATTTTTCTTTCAACAAATTACGCCAGTTATTGGTATGATTTTAATCTAAAAGAATATATCTTGATTAATCCTTATCAAAGTGAATTCATAGGGATCTCAACAGATAAAACATTCCTACTCTTCAGGGATAAGGTTAATAATAAACTTGGAATTTTTACAATCAAAACAGAAGAAAATAATCCAGTTGAAAAATTGGGAACCAAATTTATTGTTAATAACGTAAAATCATCAAGCAATATTTCATGGTTAGGCTTATACAATATTGTATATCCTAATAGTGACGGAAACTTGCACATAGTAGATCGAGATGGATACAATGATTATTCCCTGTTTAAATCAGAAACATCACTATATCAATTCGAGACGAGTAAAAAATATCTTCATCTCATAGCAAATCCTACAACAGATAATGACAAAACATTTACAAAGATTTTCAAATACACAATCAACTAACCTTCGAGATTTTGCATAAATTTAGTACCAGTTCCCTCTAAAGTAATTGGGAAGCCCTCCGATAAAAGTCGTACATTCATTTGATGAGCATATTCTTCTGTATGATCAGTTTCATTTCCAGAAATTGAAAAAGCAACTAAACCCTTAACCTTGTCATAATTCATATTAACAGTAGTACCACCATTAGGTAATTGGGTAACTGTTTTTACATCATCATATTCATCTAATTTAGTAGATGCTTCTACACCAGAAGGGAATATTTTAGGGAATGACCAAGGGAATTGGACTTCCTTATCATAGGTCTCACTATACAATTGTGCAATGATAACCATTAAATAATAAACTTCAATTAAAGATAAATCTTGATCTTTTAAAAACTTACCATCAGTAGTTGCAATACACATCCCTTTTATCCTTTCTACAAAGACCTTAAAAACAGGAGTTTCAGTTATATTAATAGGACTTCCCATCCAACCAGTTCTAGCAATATGATCAAAAGCCATAGTAGTTAAGTAATATTTTAATTGGACAGTAATAAGAAAAATTGTATCACTACTATAGGGGGATTACAAACAATGGCGTACCTGGTCGGAATTGAACCGACAACCTACACGTTAGGAGTGTGTTGCTCTATCCAATTGAGCTACAGGTACATTACAACAAGTATTCTATCAAACTACTTAAAATTAAGTAATAGATGGTATAATTGAGCTTATGCAAGAATACATTGATATCAAAAACGCAAAAGTTCACAACTTGAAAAATGTATCGTTAAAGATACCTAAAAACAAGTTTGTAGTAATAACCGGAGTATCAGGAAGTGGTAAGTCATCCTTAGCCTTCGATACGCTTTATGCTGAAGGCCAGCGAAGGTATGTAGAATCACTCTCATCATATGCACGACAGTTCCTTGGCCTTATGGAAAAACCAGATGTAGAATCCATTACAGGACTCTCACCAGCAATATCAATAGACCAAAAGACATCTAGCTCTAACCCACGATCAACAGTTGGAACAATAACTGAAATCTACGACTATCTTAGACTTCTTTATGGACATATTGGAGAAACATTTTGTCCTAATTGTGGCAGAAAGATTGAAGCACAAACGATTCAACAAATAGTTGATAATATAAAAGTTGATCTTAAAGAAGATGATAAAATCCAGATCATCTCTCCTATTGTTCAAAATCAAAAAGGTACTTTTAAAGACCTTTTAGAGAATTTGCTTTCAAAGGGATTTTTAAGAGTGGCAATTGATGGAAAACAATATACTCTAGATGAAGTCCAGAAATTAAAAATTGAAAAAAATATCAAACACAATATCGATTTAATTATTGATAGACTTGTTTACAAAGCAGATGATCAAGAATTCACACGAAGATTAACTGACGCCGTTGAACTATCTTCAACGATGGCAGAAGGAGAAGTAAAAGTATTAGTTCATGATAAAGAAACTTTCTACTCTGAAAACAACACCTGTTTTAACTGTAAAATCTCATTTCCAAAAATAAAACCTTCAACATTTTCATTCAATGCACCGTACGGAGCATGTTTAAAATGCTCAGGACTTGGAACACTTAAAGAAGTTGATATAACTAAAATATATAATCCTAAACTTACAATTAAAGAAGGTGGAATATTTCCATGGGCAAATAGGACAACAACCGAATCTTGGACATTGAAATCTTTAGAGGAGGTTGCAAAAATTCACGGATTCAACCTCTCAACCCCTATTGGAAATTACCCTCAAGAAATTTTTGACTTAATCTTTTATGGCAAGGGAAAGAAAGAAAAATATACAATTGACTATACGAATAGATACGGGTACAAACGAATGTATGATGCTAAATATGAAGGTGTTATCCCTCAATTAGAGCGATTACATAAAGAAACTACTTCTGACTATATCAGAGAGGAAATTGAAAAGTTTATGATTGAAAGAGATTGTTCAGATTGTGGTGGTAAAAGACTACAACCTTACGCTTTGTCAGTAAAAATAGATGATAAGAATATCGATGATATAGCAACAATGTCCATATCAAACTCTTTGAAATTTTTTAAAACCTTAAAGCTGGACGGAAACAGAAAAGAAATAGCACAACCGATCATTAAAGAAATAATTTCAAGGCTACAATTCTTAGAAGATGTTGGATTAACATATTTAACACTATCAAGAAAATCTAATACACTTTCTGGCGGAGAATCACAAAGAATTCGACTTGCATCACAGATAGGAACAGGTTTAACTGGGGTTCTTTATGTATTAGACGAACCATCTATAGGATTGCATTCTAAAGATGTTCACAGCTTAATAAAGTCATTAATACACTTAAGAGACTTAGGAAATAGCGTTGTTGTTGTTGAACATGATTACGACACTATAAGTGAAGCAGACTGGATTGTTGATGTAGGACCAGAGGCAGGCAGTAACGGTGGCCAAATAATTGCAGAGGGAAAGTTAGAAGATATCAGGCACTCTGATTCATTAACTGCTAGATACATTAATAAAGAGCTCAATGTAGGCGACAGTCTGTCAAAGTCCTCATTAATAGGTACCGACGGAGATGAGATTGAGATATCTGGAGTAACAACCCATAATCTACGAGATGTAAATGTCAAAATTCCCCTTTCGAAGTTTGTTGTAGTCACTGGAGTATCGGGAAGCGGTAAATCCTCACTTATAAACGATACTTTCTACCCTATTTTAATGAACTCCAAGATGGGTTCAAATATGCCTGAAGGTAAATATCAATCAATTAAAGGGCTTGAACATGTTCATAAAGTTATTGGAATTGATCAATCACCGATTGGAAGAACTCCAAGATCTAATCCAGCGACATATACAAATATTTTTACATATATTAGAGAAATCTATGCCTCAACCCCAGAATCAAGAGCACGAGGTTACACCCAATCAAGGTTTAGCTTTAATGTTAAAGGTGGAAGGTGTGAAAAGTGTAAGGGTGATGGTCAAATAAAAATTGAAATGCAATTCTTACCAGATATGTATGTTACATGTGAAGAATGTGGTGGTAATAGATACAATAAAGATGCTCTTCAAATTGACTATAAAGGTAAGAACATTGCACAAGTACTCGATATGACCGTAGATGAGGGTTTGGAGTTTTTCAATAGTTTTACACCTATCAGAAGAAAGTTAGAGATTATGTCGGAGGTAGGTTTGGGATATATCAAACTCGGCCAACCAGCAACTACTCTTTCTGGTGGTGAATCACAAAGAATAAAGCTTTCAAAAGAACTTTCCAAAATGACCAGAGGTCACACAGTATATATTTTAGATGAACCAACAACTGGACTTCATTTCCACGATGTAGACAAGTTATTAATTCTCTTAAAGAAATTAGTTGAAAAAGGTAACAGCGTAATTGTTATTGAACATAATATGGATATTATTAAATTTGCAGATTGGATTATAGATCTCGGACCTGAAGGTGGTGAAAAAGGTGGAAAAATAATAGGCCAAGGCACAGTGCAAGACATAATCAATAACAAAAAGAGTTATACAGGAATATACCTTAAAAAATATATAGAATCTTAATTTTCACTGTCTGGATGACCAATACTAGCGCTCCAATTTACAATGCTTATTACAATAGGAACAATCAAAGTACCATAAGAAACCCATACTAGAATTTCATTTGGCCTTTCTTCACCATCTTTATCAATAACAGTACCAAAAGGTATTAAAGAAACAAAATCTTCAACTCGAAGTTCACCTGAGGACATAAATAGATGTATGACAATTAATGCCCATCATACCCCATATAATTAGTTTTAACGACTATTTGCTTAATAAAGATTTAACCTTTGAAACAACATCACCAATTTTTATTATCTCCACTTCACTTTTACCTCTTTCTTTCAACTCTACTCCACCTTTCTCTTTACTCTTTTTACTTAATACTAATCTTACAGGAATACCAATTAAGTCAGCATCAGCGAATTTCTGACCAGCACTAACATCACTTCTATCATCCCACAAAACTTCAATATCATTCTTTTCTAATTCCTTAACTAAGCTTTCAACCTCTTTTTCCAAATCTTTATCTAAACCGACAACATGAACATTATATGGTGCTACAACACTTGGCCAAATAATTCCTTTTTCGTCATTATGAACCTCGACAATTGTAGCAAGAGTTCTTCCCAAACCAATTCCATAGCAACCCATGTAGTAATTCTTTAAGGTTCCATCATTATCAACAAATTGAGCACCTTTCATTAATGAAGAATAGTGATATCCAAGTTGAAAAATATTTCCAACTTCAATTCCTTTCTTAACTGTTAACTTCGAACCCTTGTACATAAATCCGTCTTCGGCAAGTGCAATTTCACCTTCAAGGTCTGCTTTAAAATCCCTATCAATATTAACATTTAACAAATCTTTGTTCTTTTTATTCGATCCACCATAAAAATTTTTGACAGTTCGCAGTGAAATGTCAGCGACGATAACTAGACCAACAATTGGCTCTTTTCCTTCTTTTATTCCAACAGGAGAAATAAAACCTGGTTCTGAATGTAAAACAGATCTAATCTCATCGTCAGTAGCAGGCCTTAAATCATTAGCTTTAATCAAATGCTTAAGGCTTGTTTCATTAACAGAATAATCGCCCCTGAGGAGAGCTAACACAAATCGACCGTTCTCATCTACGAACATAACATCTTTTAGTTGTTGCCATAATGGAAGTTTATGAAATTCAACTCCATCCTCCATTGTATTACCTCTTTTAGCATCAACCTCTTTTAATTCTTTCTCTTTTTCGTCCACATTTTTATTATCTCTATCAAACTTCGCAACCTCTTCATGCGCAGCGTAATCTCCAGACTCATTTACCAAATACTTACTCTCCCCGATCTCTGACTCAACAACAAATTCATGACAATATTCGCCTCCAATATATCCATTATCTGATTCAATTTTAAAAGTTTTCAATCCTAATGTGTTGAATATTTTTGTATATGTATCAGCCATTTTTTCATATTCTTTTCTAAAATCTTCTTCAGATGTATGGAAAGAATAGGCGTCTTTCATTACAAATTCACGAACTCGTAAAAGTCCGCCTCGAGCTCTTAATTCATCTCTAAATTTAGTTGAGAATTGATACAAATTTATTGGCAAATCCTTATATGACAAATGCATATTTCGGACAACATCTACAAACATTTCCTCGGCAGTACCACCTAAAGCAAATTCAGCTCCTCTTCTATCTTTTACTTTCATCAATTCAAAACCAGTTGTATTAGTTCTATTAGTCTCTTTCCAAAGTTCCAAAGGATGAAGGACAGGCGTAATCATTTTTTGAGCACCAGCATCGTTCATGGCATCTTCTATTACCTTCATAACCTTATCTTGAACTCTTATACCTAAAGGTAAAAAGAAGTATCTTCCAGCAGTACTCTCCCTAATAAATCCAGCTTTATAAAGCAATTTATGTGATACTAATGTCGCATCACTATTAGCCTCTCTAACTGTTTTTCCAAATAATTTTGAATACCTCATTCTTTTATTTATTAAACTTAAAATAAAAAACGCCCTTACATATATCTAACTACAATTATTAGATATATGCAAAGGCGTTGTATATCCGCGTTACCACTTTGCTTCTTAAATGTATTACTACATTTAACTTAATAACTGACAGACATCAGTTTTGCTGTAATTCTTTACAGCTTGGAAGGTTAAGATTAATGAATCAATCCCCTCATACTCCCCAGTTAGGATCTGGATCATCATATTTGTTCATTATATTACTAAAAGATCGGCAAAGACAAGGGTTACTTCTTTCTCTTCATATATTCATATATAAGTAATGAAGTCACAATCCCTCCATATATATCTATTGAATAATGATTTCGAGCAAGAAGGATTACAATAACACCCAATACGCATAATATCAGTCCTATATTCTTGAGTATTTTATGTTTACCATTAATGTAAAGATATGTCGTTACCAAGAATATTGTATGGCCAGAGAAAAAGAATCCAGAATCCCATAATTCGGATTGAGTATTGACACCAGTTAGATCAATTCCACTCGGAACACCGAGCGGCGTAAATAATATAACGATAGCCCTCATCCAGTAAGCAATTGTTAATGCAAACAAATATTTACTGAGATTCTTACCATTCTCTTTAAAAATTGAAACAATAAAAACAAGGAGTATCAATGCACAAAGATATATATTTAAAGATGTGGCAATCTTAACATAAGGCATTAATAGGAAAAAGAGATCTGGAGCACTTGGGCGATTGGCTGCATACAATGGAATGATATATTTGCCAACATAAGGATTTATTTCGGAGGCAAGAAACAAAAGAATACTTGAAATGAGAATTTCCCTATTAAAAACATTCCTTATAATTTCCTCTTTATTTAGCTTTTCCACCTTCGACTGCTTTCTCTAGATTATCTTCAATAACTTTCTTTACGATTTTGATAGCCTCTTCTAAGTTAGGAGCTTCAAATGAAAAACCAGAGGCGAATTTATGACCATCACCACCCAATAGCTTCGTAAATACAGTTGTATCTACACCATCGGATCTCGATCTAAAACTTCCATTATAAGTTCTCTCATCGATAACACGTGGATCAAATGCTACTAAAAACCCAAATTTTCGATTATCAACTATCTTCAGATAGAAATTTACAAATAAGTTTTTAGCACTTTTGAAATCAGTTGCAGACATTTTACCTACAACATTATCTTCAATGTATTGATCGGATAAAAAACTATATACATAGTCTTTTTCGACAACAATATTTCCGATCAGTTCTGAAACAATATTAAGCTGAAGTTTATTATATGAACTCATTTGATCAACAACACTTTCAATCACTAAACCATCTTTTAATAGTGATAAAACAATTCTGAAAGTATCTTTATAATCAATCTTAGGATAAATAAAATTCCCAGTATCAGCCAATATCCCTGTAATAAGGCACTCTTTATAGCCCTCAGGTAATTTTAACCCAAAATCTTCATAAAACACTTTATATACTTCCTCACAACATGAGGCCGCTCTATTATCAAGATAGAAGTCCGCATTATCATGACCATCAAGACCATGATGATCGATAAATGCAACTGAGGTTTTATTATTTCTAAGGTATTCGTTCAATTCTTCTAATGATTTTGTAACTCTTGAAAAACTATTAACATCAGTAACTATAATTAAATCTGGATTAAATTCTCTACACTGATCACTCAGTTTATTATCAGAGATATCCTTAGCATTATTTAAAAACATCAAAGCAGTTCCCGCTCCCCCTTCAATATTTATTACAAATTCCTTATCTTTAAAATTCTCTTTAAGAATATTATAAACAAATAATGAACTTCCAATAGCATCAGGATCTGGAGATAAATGAGAAGTAATTAATATTCTCTTAGAAGATTTTATTAAATCTAATAGTTCTTTGTATTTCATAATATATGAAGATAAAACAATAACAAAAATTATACCCTACTAAAGAGTAAGTTACAAAAAGCAAAGTGGTTCCGAAATTTGAGCAAAAAAGAGATATGTCGTTTTTCTGACAAAAATCAGAGTAAAACAACCACCGTAACTTTATTTGCAATCAAAAAAGTTACTTACAATATAGACAGTACTAATTAATTTTATTAATCTTTATCTATTTTTGTTACCATAGAGATATTTTATCAATCACAACCTATTCGTTCAATAAAAAGCTCATTATAGATAATTATTATGCAGACATTTTCTTAGAAATTACCTTATATGCATAAGATAAAAGAATGACAATGAGGACTATAGGACAACGCCACTTTTACATCCTCTCAACAGTCTCAATACCCAAAAGATATAAACCTTTCTTTAAGATTTCCTTAGTTATATATACTAACGCCAACCTACTCTCTTTCTTTTGAGCATCTGCTTCATCTAAAACATTCTGTGAATTATAAAATTGGTTAAATAATTCGGACAATTCAAAAATATAGTTACAAATAACATGTGGAGTTCTATTTACACCAGAATTCTTGGCTACATTTGGAAATTCATTGATCTTTTTCAATAAATTCATCTCCTCTTTCTCATTTAAAACCTCTTTTAGGTCACCTTCAAATTTTAACTCTGAATATTTTGCATTATTTAATATTCCATTTGCTCTTGCATATGCATAAGTGACATATGGAGCTGAAAGTCCTGCAAAACTTAAGAAAGACTCAGGGTTATAGTTAATATCCTTATGCAATTCATGAGAAAGAATTGCAAATTTAATACCACCAATTGCAATTTTCTCTGCAATATTATCAATTTCATTCTCATCATACTTCTTAAGATCAGATATCTTCTTTTTTGCAATTGCTTTAGCTTCAGGAATTAAATCCGAATATTTAACATTCTTACCTGTCTTACTACTCATCTTTTTACCCTCATAGAGTAACCAGCCAAACCCCACATGTGTATATTTGCCAGTATATTGAGGGTTTAATAACTCAAAAGCTTTTATAACACCTTTAAAATATTCAACTTGTTCAACAGAAGTCGTAATAATTGAAAGCTCTAAATCAGGATGTTCTTTAAATTTGGTAATAGCCAATCCTAAATCCTTTCCGGAGTATGTAGGATAACCTTGGGAAGTTAAAAACACCCAAGTTCTAAGTCCATAATCTTTTCCAGGAAAAATTATCGCATTTTGATCTTTAACAAAAATTCCATTAGGGTTTGTTTCTGACTTTGTATTATTCAAAACAATATCCCTTCCTGTCTTCCAGATTTCACTTTCAGGATATTGTCTATCAAATACGACATCTAATTGTTTGAAAGCTTTATCTTGATGCTCAATACTTAAATCTCGGGTATATTTATATATCTTAAGAAGGTTTTCATCACTTGAGTCATAAATCTTTGCATTGATCTCTGCAATTTCCTTCGCGATTTCTTCATCATCTTTAATTGCTTTTCGTCCAGTTACATAAGATTTATCCAAAAACATAGCTACTTCATCTACCCCATCCTTCTCATAAATCTTTTTTATCTTTTCAATAATCTTTTCCGACTTCTTTTCATCAAGTTCAGTGTATTTAACATCAAAATGTTTTAAAATTCCCCACATACAACATGCAGTATGCTTCCCAATATCCCCAAAGTAGTTAGCTTTAATAACATTGTAACCAATATTGGCGTACATTCTTGAAAGAGCCAAACCAGTAACTGCACTCTTGAAATGTCCTAGTTGTAGAGCCTTATGAGTATTTGGCTGACCAAATTCAATCATAATTTTTTTATTTTGACCTACATTTGAGCTACCAAAATGCTCATCAAAAGTTTTTAAAATTTCTTTATATGAATTCTGATCAAGTGAGATATTAATGAATCCTGGACCAGCTGGTTCAACTTTATCTACACCCTTAATTTTATTCTC
>DASZTI010000139.1:0-3934 GCA_035548215.1 Candidatus Dojkabacteria bacterium | reverse complement strand
AACCAATGTTCAAGACACATTTTGGGGAAGAAAACATAAAGTAAACCAAGAAGATATTTGTGACTATTTAAAGTATTGGAGAGATAAAAACGGAATATCGACAAAGAAAGTTGATGAGTACTTTGGATATAAATACACCGCAGGACATTGGTTCAGAAAAGACAACAAATCAGGTAGCATTCCAAACCCTCAAGATTGGTGGAAATTAAAACAACTTCTCAAATTTGATGATAAATATGATAAACAAGTAACCGAATTAGAATTAAAAGAGATCAAGTTTGAACAATCCTTAAGAATCAATAACTGGGATAGACCAAGCGATACAATAACTGCAACGGGACCTGAAATTCATCCAAATAAGAAAAGAAGATTATCTGTAAGAGAATGTGCAAGAATACAAACCTTCCCAGATGACTTTATTTTCTATGGAAGTTTAGGTAATATGTATAAGCAGATTGGGAACGCTGTGCCAGTACTCTTGGCAGAGAAGTTAGCAAAATCTATAAAAAAAGTTTTATTGGAAGGATGACATGTTATCAGAGATAGAAATTGAAAAGATTGAACACAAATATCTTAAAAAATTTTACCATTTCTTAAAGTATTCAGAAGATGAAATGCTTTATGGATTTGACACTAAGGAGAAGATTAAAAAAGATTGGATAGGAGAATATAAATCAGGGATATCAGATTTCGCAGTGGGAGCGGAAAGGATAGTTTACGCACTTTTAAATGGTAAAGGTATTGGGCAGCCAAACTCTTGTCCTGTTGGATCAGATCTTTTTTTTGAAGTGAAAGATGCTTTTGTGCATATAGATCTGAAAACAGTCCAAACAGAAAACATAGGCGATTATAAAGGAAGTATATTCGTAGGTAAAAACCAAAATAGCTACAAATCAGAAATTAAACAATATGATGGAAGTTCCTTTAATCCTAAAAGAAATTATCATCCTGCACTACCAACTTTCTACAACAAGGGAACAGACCAAGAAAAGATATGCCTTACATATTTTGTAACAATATTATATGAAAGAGAGAATTTAAATATTCTGAACATAAACATAATAAGCATGCCTAACGGAGAGTTAGCAAATCACTATAAATCAAGAGTCCTAAAAGCTGGTAAAAATCCTGACAAAACTAGATTTAATCTTGTAGAAACATCAACTTTCGAGTTATTAGAAAATACCCCTTCAAGAATAAAGGTTATCTATTTTAATGAAGAGATGAGCAAGGAATATAGGGACGATCTAAACTTTTATGAAGAAATATATTCAAAGCAAAACAATTAAAACAGCTTATATTAACTTCATCTAAGCGTATTTATCGACCTAAACTCTTATTAAACAAACTGAGTTTTTCTTGTTTAAAATACTCATGAAAGAATTCAATTCTTCCAATTTTATTATTCTTTGAAATTCTTCGTTTGTCGGGGTTGTGCCCTTTTAATTTCATATATATATACTGAAGAACAAATGCTAAAGTGTTCAAGACTCGAACAATAACACTGCCTTCTTGTGGTACATAGTTCAAATCTGAATCCTTTGATAATCTACCACCCCAATTTTCTATCCATTTATTCTTTGAAAAAATAACTTTTTTGAATTTAAGATTATACACAGGAATCATTGTATAAAGTTCATGAAAGTTGAATATATCTTCAGGAAATTCCAAACCTCTTTCTTCTGCTATTAAGTTCAGACAAAAGAGGTTTTTTGAGTCATCAGAGAATTCTTTTCTAGCAAGATCTTTTAGTTTCAAAAGAAGTAGTGCCCGATATATCCACATAGTGTTATTTTTTACTACGACAAAAATATCTATATCGTCATCACCTCTTACAGCCCCGGAAGCAATCGATCCAGTAACAGCAATATACTTTACCCAATCAGACATAAGGAATTTTGATAGGTGTGTTTTTACTATGTTTAACTTTTGAGAGATTATCTCATCAGTTATAGTATTAGTTATTTCCCCTTCTTTTCTATTAAGTGTCTTTAATAAAGACATTGGCATTGTATCAACCATTTTCTCACCAAAGACCTCTCTTAAGAGCTTTTTAGAAGTTTGTACTCCAATATTATTTCTAAAGATTAGAAATTCTTTGATTTGTTTAGTATTATTCACACATAATAATAACATATTAATATTGAACAAAAGAAAG
The DNA here is from genome assembly GCA_035548215.1 of Candidatus Dojkabacteria bacterium. Classification (GTDB taxonomy): domain Bacteria; phylum Patescibacteriota; class Dojkabacteria; order SC72; family SC72; genus DASZTI01. The sequence continues at coordinate 1,776 of DASZTI010000139.1, read as the reverse complement.
GATTTGATAAACTAGGTATATGCGTCAACACCCAATACCACAAAACATATTAGATATTGAATTCAAGCTTTTTACCAAATTCACTGTTAGAGAATTTGTATACATGGCAACTGGAATCGGCTTCGGAGGTATCTTCCTTTATTTTTTCACAAAAGGACAACTCCCAGCATTAATTGCTATACCAATCTTTTTCGTATCATCTTCAATTGGACTCTTCCTTGGATTAGTTCCTATTAATGATCAAAAAGCCGATGTATTCCTCAAGAACTATATAACTGCAATAACATCCCCAACTCGTAGGGTTTGGAGAAGCAAAGAAATGACACAAGAAATGAATACAAAAATGGTTACTGGCGATCTTGATATGACACGAGGCACAATGGATAAAACAAAAACCGAAAGCAATCCAGAGATAATCGGAGGTAATGCTGCATTACCAGCTCATCAATTTATCGAGAAAGATTTCATAGATGATTTAGATCAAGAAGAGAAAAAGAGATTAGAAGCCCTTGATGCAGATCTTAAAGGTGTAACACTTAATTCAACAACTCCAACTGTGCCTAAGCCAACAACTTCAGAAATAACAACACTTGATCAACAAACATTACCTAAAATTACAATCAATTCTAGTAATCTTGCAAGGTTTGCCGACCAAAGCTTTGGTGAAAGTGGTAATATAGTTGTGATTGGAAGCAATGGCCAACCAATGAAAGATGCAGTTGTAGTTTTTAAAGACAAATTAGGAAGGGTCTTAGTCGCCCAAAAAACAAATGATCAGGGCTATACAACAATTACAAAGAACTTAGAAAACGGATTATATAATTTAACAATAGCTGGTCCAAATACAAAGTTTCCCGATGTCCAACTTGAAGTTCAGGACAAAGTACCATCTATAAAAATATCTGCAATATAAAATGGACGCAAAAGTAAGAGCTAAAATTCCATATTCAACGCAAGACCATTTAGAGGTTAAAGACATCATTGATGATTTAGTTTTAACAAAAACGGGTAGTGTTGCACTTGTTATTCAGACAACAGCTGTTAACTTTGATCTGCTTTCAGAGTATGAGCAAGAAAATAAAATTTACGCATTTGCTGGCTTACTTAACTCACTTAACTTCCATATTCAAATCCTTATTCGAACAAACCGAATAGATATTACAAAATATATTGATTACTTAAAGGGCCAAAACAGTAAGCCTATGACAGAAGGTTTAAGACATCAGTTGGACATCTACACCCATTTCATTCAAAATTTAATCGTTCAAAATGATGTTCTAGATAAAAAGTTCTATATTGTCATTCCTTATAATCCTTCAGGGGAAGTTTCATTATTAAATAGTTTAGATAGTTTTAATAAAGAGAAAGAAGCTGAACGATTAAAACAATTAGAAGAATTAAAATATAAAGTTATTGAACAGGCCGCGATATTTCTTTCACCAAAAAGAGATCATGTACTAAAGCAACTTAATCGAATGGGACTTCTTGGACATCAACTTACAAATAATGAATTAATGGAACTCTTTTATGATATATATAACCCAAATGAGAAATAATGGATAACACAAATAAAACTACAACAAGTCCAAATCAATTTGAAAGAAACTTTCAGAGTAAGACTAACGACTTATTAACTAAACGAGAAGATGCAGTAACAGCCCCAGGGGAAAAGATAAAACAGTTCCAAAGTGAAGTTGCAGATCTTGAACACAGTGTTGCTGATCCCAAAAATCCAAAGTACGAACCAACAACAATTAAAAAGAAATCTCCATTTGA
>DASZTI010000138.1:0-2099 GCA_035548215.1 Candidatus Dojkabacteria bacterium | reverse complement strand
ATTTGCATTATATCAAAATATATACTTATGTTATAATCTTTTGTTTAGATAGTGCCGAATCGTCTAACGGTAGGACGACTGCCTCTGGAGCAGTTAATTCTGGTTCGAGTCCAGGTTCGGCAACCATTTAATATGTATTATTACATACTATGAAATCTTCAGCCAAAACGGTCGAACAATATATCCAAGAACTTCCTAGTGACAGAGTTGAACCATTTAAGAAATTGAGAGAAGTAATTCTTAAGAATATTCCAAAAGGTTTTGCAGAAGAAATGAGTTATGGAATGGTAGGATACAATGTGCCTCTTAGTACATACCCTGCTGGTTATGGTGGAAATTCTAAGCAGCCATTACCTTTTGTTAATCTCGGATCCCAAAAGAATTCAATCAACTTATATCACATTGGTATCTATGGTAATCCTGACCTTCTTAAATGGTTTGTAACTGAATATCCTAAATATGCTAAAACAAAATTAGATATGGGAAAAGGTTGTATAAGGTTTAAGAAAATGAGTGACATTCCATATGAATTAATAGGTCAATTAATGACAAAGATAACGGTAGAAAAAGTAATAGAGGCATATAATAAGAATCATCCAAAAGACAAAAAGAAATAGTAAAAATCATGATAGAAAAACATCCCTTTCAAGATTTCATCCCAGAAGATTCTAAATATTTGCTCATTGGTAGTTTTACAGCCAAGAGTTATTTACAAGATCCTGCTTATGATTGGTATTACACTAGTAAAAGAAATCAATTCTGGCCAATATTAGAAGAAGTATATGGTATTAAATTGACAACAAGAGAAAGCAAACAAAAGTTATTCTCAGATCTTCATTTATCCTTAACAGATTTCATATCTGAATGTGAAAGAAAAGATAACAATAGTTTAGATGCAAATCTTGTTGTTTGCAAATATAACTATGAAGGGATAAATATCATATTAAGTAAGAACAGAATAGAGAAGATATTCTTTTCTAGTAAATATGTAGAAAAAGAATTTAAAAAACATTTCAAAGGAATTTTGGAGAAGTATAAAAATATAGAACTCATTACATTACCTTCTCCATCTCCACGGTATGCATTAATAACAAAACAGGATAAGATAAATAAATACAAAGAATTGTTACCAAAATTAAAAATATGAAGAAATTAATTCATAAAACATTAAACAAAATTAGTTCTGTTTACTCACATATAAGACTACCTTCGTATTATGGAACATACTGGATTACTCCTAAGCCAAAGTATTTCTCACAGTTTGTAAGCATATACCCTGCGAGTATTACTCCTAAAAAGATATTAACAAATAAAAAAGATATAAAAGAATTTGGGGCAAAAGATGGTAAAGAATTTACGTTTTGGGCATGGCGAGACTGTGGTATTGCATGTGTAAAAATGATTCTTGCAACAAAGAACAAAGCGAAGAAGAAAACAATTATGGAGCTAACTAAAGAGGGAGTAGAACTTGGTGGTTATATTCTTTATAAAAATGGTAAGTTTGTAGATGAGGGCTGGTTTCATAGACCCTTATCAAGACTTCTTAGACGAAACGGAGTTATTGCCAGGACTAAAAAATGGCAATCAATTGAGTCTGTAGCTAGCGATATTTTAAGAAATAGATTGGTAATACTCTCATTAAAGCTTCCATCACGTCCGACAATTAAAGAAGATGGATCTTTTGAACCAAAGAAGAATGCAGAATATACTGGACACTTAGTTCTTGCTACAGGAGTTAAAATGAATGGCAAAAATGTTGAAGGAATATTTGTTCATGATCCAAGAGGTTTAAAGAAGTATCAAAAGAATACTTGGATTCCTTACAATACTCTAAATAAAGTATTCACAAATAGAACTGTTGTTACAGATTAGTGTACGGCAACCTCACCACTATGTGCTCTATCAACATTTGTAACCTTTGGTAAATTCATGGCTGCTAATATTCCTAAAACAATAAGGCCAGTTGTTACTAACAGTGCATCCATATTACCCTTAACAGTTGATTCATTTGTTAGTTTAACCATCTCATTTGCTAAGGCAGGATTCCTTGCTAACTGTGGATTATTGTTTACAGAATTAAATTCTAATTCAGATCCTGA
>DASZTI010000137.1:0-2786 GCA_035548215.1 Candidatus Dojkabacteria bacterium | reverse complement strand
TTCGAAATAACCTGTTTCAATCCATATTGTAATTCATTTATAAATTTCTCTGCATCAGCAAATTTAATAGCTTTTGATATTGGTAATGGTTTTACGCCTTTTCTACTTGCGATTTGGATATTTTCTTCTACATTTAAGAATTTATATACATTATAATCTTGGAATAAAACTCCAATAATGTTGTAATAACTCTTTAAATCTAATTTCTTAATTGATCTGCCGTTTATTAAGATTTCACCTCGTGTAACATCGTAAAATCTTAATATCAATTTAATCAAAGTACTTTTCCCTGCACCATTTTCTCCTACTATAGCTATTTCTTCAGAAGGATTAATTTTCATATTTATATCTTTTAAGATCCATTTCTTTCCCTTTGGGTATTTAAACCAAACATGTTTCAACTCAATAACGGGTGCTGTGTGATTATTTAATTTAATAAAACCATTTTCAATAGCAGGCTGTAGTTCCATAATCCTTTTTATATCTGCGAGTGCAAGTCCGTTATCATACATATCTACTGCGATATTAAGAAAATCAGTTAATTGTGATGAAAAAGAGAAAGCTCTGTTGGAATAGAAGCTGAAATATCCTAGAGTTAGATTTTCGGTTAAAACTTTGTATATTAAAAATAATGGAATAAAAGCTTCTCGTACAAAATCTAGAATTACAAGCACTTGGCTTTGTGTCGTTGATTTCTTTCTCATCTTGGCATAAGTAGAAAACAATTGTTCAAATTTTGATTTTAATTGTTTAAAGAATTTTTCATCACTCGCAGTTATTTTATTTTCAAAGATATCTTGCTCATCAATCATAGTATCTGTAATCTGATCTATTACTCTCCACTTTTGTGTATACTTACTATAATAATCCCAGAAATGTTTGCTATATATTGCCCAGACTATCGAATCAGGCATCGCAACAACAATAGACATTACAATAAGAATAGGAACTGCTTGAAGTATAACTATTCCACTTGCGATCATACTAAAGATCATTAAAAGTGCTCTAAAAAAACTTTGTGTGAATGATCTTATCTTCCATATGTTATTTTTTGCTTTTCGTAAACTATCAGCAATTTCTTGATCCTCAAATTGTTGTATATCTAATTGTGCAATTTTTCTATATGCAAGATGAAAATATTTTTGAAAATGATATTAGTTAAATTTGAAATTTATATAACTTCTTAGTTGAGTTGTCATCAAGCCAATACATACAAATATGGCCATGAGAATAACATATGTGGTTATTGGATTATTTAGATTAAAAAGATTTGCATTTTCGTGTTTAAAAATAGAAGTTGTTAAGATATCTAGAAATCTTGAATATATCCATGCATTTATAACAGGAATAACTGCGCCTATGGTTATTAATACGATTTCAAACGTTAAGTCTTTAGGAGCTAAAATAAACAATTCTTTGATTGCCCAAAGCGAATTTACCAAAAAATCTTTTAGATCTTTTGTAACGGGTTTTTTATTGTCAGTTATTTTCTTATGCATTAAAGGGACTGAAAATGAAATAATGACAACATTATATACCAAAGTTTAAACTTTATGAATATGTTTTACTCTCCTTTAAAAGGATTTTTTAATTTTAAGACATCAATATCAGTAATCTTCATCTTTACGAAAGGAACAAAATTGGGCTTCTCTTGGACAGTTGGATTATTTAATCCATTATCTTTATCTTCTCCAACTTCCTTCTTTTTTAACAAATCTAAGTCTTTCTCCATTTGATCCTTCGGAAGAGAGAAGGGATCTACTTGTTGGGTGTTTAATATATCAGAATTAACACCAGCAGTATTAGTTGTTGTATTTACAGGAGTATTTACAGTGTTATTTTGTTGTATCTGATTGTTGTCCATCATTATTTGGCAGTATGGTTTGTATAATTCCTTGCGGTGTTATATGTGTACTATTCTTTTGTAAATCTTGTCTGTCCTGCATAATCTGTCTGGATAATGAGTTTTTTGTAATATCATCATTTACTGTTGCACCTTCTCGCTGTTTCTTTAAATAGTTTTCTCTCTCTTCAATAATTAAATCTATACCTTTTTTCTTCGTCTCGATGGCAGATCGTATAACTGTTTTCTCGTCTGTTGTTATACCGGACTTAATTGGATTTTGCATCGCAGGTGGTAGATACATTTGTGATAACTCTTCAATTGTTCTTGTATCAGTTCCTGTTCTTGCTGCTTTTGCTTCCATCTCTTTCGGATTAGTTGTAATCAATTCGTTCTCAATAACACTTGAAACAACTTGAATACCAACATGATTTGCACCTGCAAAGAATAGGCCTTGACCTTGTTCACAGTTAAGTAAGAAGTTCTTTTCTCCTTCAGAAAGATTAAACACAGTTTGTAACCTTTCAATTGATGAAGGACTTTGCTTCATTAATACTTGGATAGCTGAGTTTGAAATGATTGCCCGGCCCATATCGTTCTTTAAGAAGTCATCAACATCCTGAGTGATTGTTGTAAGACCTAGATAGTATTTTCTCGCTCTTTTAGCAATTGAATACATGAACTTAGCAGAATCAGGATTCTGCATCATATACCATGCTTCATCAACAACCATGATTCTCTTTCGTTTGTCCTTTCTAATAACGGTCCAGATATAATCAAGCATAAGATACATAGCCATTGGTCTAAGCTCTTCCTGAAGATCTCGAATACTAAATACTGTAAATGGATTATTAATTTGCACCGTACTTGCTTCATTAAAGATCCCAGCACCAGAACCAATAATGAATCGTTCAAGTCGTCTCGCCATATTATGAGCATCTTC
>DASZTI010000136.1:0-3322 GCA_035548215.1 Candidatus Dojkabacteria bacterium | reverse complement strand
AACGAGGTTCTAGATAAATACTTTTCTCAACTAGAAGATTATTTATCATCGAAAACTATTTACTCAGAAATAGGCATTGTTGTAAGACCTGATCTACAAGGCAAAGGAAGTGGAGCTACTAAAGAACTTTATAACTTATTGTCCAATGGAATAATATTCGCCTGGACGAGTAATCCTTTATACTTGGCACAATGCTATAAATATTTTAATAATGTTCAATATTTCCCATTATTTGAAGACAGAATAACAACCTTAGAAGGGTTGGCTAACTTGTCTGTTTTGTATGGGGATCTTTTAACTTACAAACCTGATCGAACAGAAAATCTGGAATTTGGAGCATTAAGATCAGAGTATTTTGTCACCGAAAGAGGAAATGAATATTTAGACTTAGCCAAGAGCCTTGTTGAATCGAAGAAAATTTCCCAATTAGATGAAAAAAGAATACAGTATTGCATTCAACAAAAAGGTGTTCAAGGAGCTATTATTGCAACTAATTAATAATAAAGAGGCGGGCACTGGATGAAGTTAGAACTACACTACTCAATGGAAATCTCAAATATGCTAATCGGAATATCTATTTACCAAATTAGATTATGATTTTTTCTTTGACAAAATGACATCTTTAAGAGTTTGGGGGAAAATCTAAGCTTTTTATAAAAGCAGTCTACTGAATACAGTTCAGTCGCATTTTTTCAATATTAAATCTAATTTACCCTTTATATTTAGATCTTGCTCTATTACTTCATCTAACTTAGACCTTAAATGTTCTGTAAAATAATACATAAAAATCTCTGCTTTATCTTCATCAATTCCCAACATTGAATAACTTGTTATGAAGCCTATTGATGGATGGAAATTATTATTAAAATCAGTATGATAACTTACCCATCCACCTGGCCCATAAACAAAATTCGGAGGATTTAGTGACTCCCATAGCTCGTCCTTTGGCGTAAATGATCCAGATACTCCGAAATCATATAAATGCCAAATTTCATGATTTACACATTGTCTGAAGTATTCCTCATTTGAAACATAATCCACATCAACATACATCATATGAACTTCTGGATCAGGTGATTCTGATACAGCAACAAATTTATCAATATCTTTATTATTCTTAACCCGCAAATGCGATACCAGATTTACAATCTCAAGTTTAGATTTTTTAATAATTTCTGGATACTTTTTATATTCTTCAATTATAATATGTTTCGCGGTTTCGATATTGTCTACACTTGGAGCTTCGGCCCTAATATATAGCTCAGAATGTAACGAACTATTCTTTTGGAATAATTGAAATAGCATAGTTGATCATATATTAAGTTCAAACCGACAGCTACTATTGATTTTGAAAAAGCGAGAGACGGGGCTCGAACCCGCAACCCTCTGTTTGGAAAACAGATATTCTAACCAATTGAACTACTCTCGCAAAGAACGATTACTCTTTTGGAGTTTCTGCAGTAGCTTCAACAGGCATTTCAGCTACAACTTCTGTCTCTGCTGTTTCTGGTACAACTGCTTCTGGAGCACTGTCAGTTAAATAAATATCTTTTAACTTACCAATTCTTAATGCCTTCTTACCAATTCTCTTCTTCATGTAATAAATCTTACTCTGTCTAACCTTTCCTCTTTTTATTACTTCAATCTTGTCTAATAATGGTGATGCTAAAGGGATAATTCTTTCAACACCGACTCCTGTAGAGATTTTTCTTACTGTAATCATTCTATTAATGCCAGCACCTTTTAATGCCAATACTAAACCTTCAAAGATCTGGACTCTCTCTTTGTTTCCTTCCTTAATTCTTACATGTAATTTAACAGTATCACCGACTTTAACATCAGGTCTGTTCTTACTATATTTCTCTGCAATTGTCTGGCTAATTTTAATATCCATAGTATTCTATATTTATTTAAACTGTGTGATTATATCAGAAAATCTCAATATGTGTAATCATTATATGATAAAGGTTTAAATTAATCTAGAGGTATGTTAGTATTGACTCAATGCCTATGAAAAAGAAAGTCATGCTTATTGTTTTAGACGGTGTTGGAGCTGCGCCACTAAACGCAGGTAATGCCGTAACATTAGCAAATCCTAAAAATCTCACACGATTATGGAATACATTCCCACACACCTATTTACTTGCTTGTGGCGAAGCCGTAGGTCTTCCTACAGGGGTAAAAGGCAATAGTGAGGTTGGACATATGAACATTGGAGCAGGAAAAGTCGTAACTCAAATACTCCCTAGAATCAATAAAAGCATTGCAAATGATTCATATGGTAAAAATACAACTCTTTGGGACTCATTAAAACACGCAATTAAAAACAATAGTAATGTCCATATAATGGGTTGCTTAAGTGATGGTGCTGTCCACTCGCATATTAACCACTTCATTGCGACACTTCAGTTTTTTGCACAGAATAATTTTGGAAAACAAGTTTTTATTCATGCCTTCACTGATGGAAGAGATACCCCACCAAACTCAGCTAAAACATATTTACAACAAATGCAGGATGCAATAGATAAATTCGGTTTAGGTGAAATTGCAACTGTTTGTGGACGATCTATTGCAATGGATAGAACCCAAAGATGGGACAGAACAAAACAGACTTATGATCTTTTAGTTAATGGACTCGGTAATAAATTCAATACATGGGAAGAAGCCATTGCAGACTCATATAATAATAAAATAACAGATGAGTTTATAAAGCCTGCCATTATAATAAAGAATAACAATATTCCAACTATTAAAGAAAACGATGTAGTACTCTTTATGAACTATAGAGCAGACCGTGCTCTGCAGTTATCCCAAGCATTATTAGACCCAGGATTTAAAGAGTTTTCTGTTATCAAATTCAACAATCTTTACTTTGCATCCATGGATGAATATAGAAAGAATTTTCCTCAACATGTTTTGTTCCCTAAAGAGTATTTAACATTGCCACTTGGTAAAATCATTTCTAATAGTGGTTTACGACAATTAAGAATAGCTGAAACAGAGAAATTTCCTCATGTTACTTACTTCTTCAATGGTGGTATGTCAATAAAATATCAGGGTGAAGATAGAATAGAAGTCCCCTCACCCAATGTTCCGACTTATGACCTAAAACCTGAAATGAGTCTTTTAGAGGTATTTGAAGTTCTAAAATATAGAATCAATACAAATATGTACGATTTTATTGTTCTTAACATCGCTAATGGTGATATGGTTGGACATACAGGTAACCTACAAGCCTCCATCAAGGCTGTACAGATACTCGATTATGTAACCAATGAACTTATTAGACTTTTTACAGCACATGATGGGGTTGTATTAATTA
>DASZTI010000135.1:0-5277 GCA_035548215.1 Candidatus Dojkabacteria bacterium | reverse complement strand
AAAGTAGACTCAAAGATGTCATTTATTTTGATCCTGGAGACACAAAGCATCCAATTGGTTTTAACCTGTTAGAATTAGAAGATCGAGAACAAAGAGATTTGGTTGCAGACGGTATTGTTGAAGTCTTCAAAAAGCAATTCGGTACTTCATGGGGTCCTAGACTTCAATACTTGCTTACAAATGCTGTTGCTACAGCCCTAGAAGCCCAAGGAACAACCCTTTTAGCTGTTATGAGGATCTTAATGGATAAGAACTATCGAAAGTTCATTTTAAAGCAGGTTAAAGACCCAATATTGATAAAGTTTTGGGAGGAAGAGTATACACAAATGTCTCAGAATCCTAAACTTGTTTCAGAAGCAATTGCTCCTATCCAAAACAAAGTTGGTAGATTCATATCTTCCAGTGTTATTAGAAATATAATTGGTCAGGTTAAATCGTCATTTAACCTTAGAGATATTATGGATAATAAAAAGATTTTACTTGTTAACTTAGCACAAGGAAAACTAGGAGAAGAAAGCTCTGCGTTGCTTGGTGGAATGTTAATTACAAGACTTCAAGCTACAGCCATGGGAAGAGTAAATATCCCTATTGAAGATCGAAATGACTTCTATCTTTATGTTGATGAATTCCAAAATTTTGCAACTGATTCTTTTGCAAAAATTCTTTCAGAAGCAAGAAAGTTTAGACTTAACTTAACAATGACCAACCAGTATATTGATCAGATTCCATTAACAGTTCGACAAGCAATCTTCGGTAATGTTGGTAGTATGGCATCATTTGTTGTAAGTCAGGCTGATGCGAGTATTTTGTCGCATGAATTTGCACCAATCTTTACTCAGGATGATTTAGTTTCATTAGAATCTCATTCAATGTATGTAAAGCTTTGTATTAATGGTATGACTTCAAAGCCATTTAGTGCAAAATCTTTAGATTTGAGATATCAAAAGCTTGGATATAAAGAGAAGATACTTGAGAATTCAAGAGAGACATATAGTGCTCCAAAAGATGAAATCGAAGATAAAATAAAGAGATGGAGTGAGCAATCATATAGTGAGAAGGGGAATAGATCAGTTGCTAAGGAGCGAGAAGAGAAGCCTAATATTACTCCAATTAGGAGAAGTCGAAGTTTAAGGGATGTAAAACCTAAGGATATTGTTGCAGTAGATGAGAATAAGCAATTACCAGTTGTTGAGGCACCTAATGATATTGTAAAACAAGATGAAGATAAAAAAGATTAACCTTTCAAAGGACTTTCTTTCCAAGAATATTATCGATTATGGACGCAGGTCTACAGTTTTAACTTACTCAAGTAATAGTGTTCTTAAACTCTATGACAAGACTTTTCCCAAGGAGTTTGTTATACAGGAATTTTCTAAAACTCTTACTATTTTTAAAGATACAAAACTTCATGTCCCCAAACCTTTGGAGATAGTTGAGGTTGAGAAGAGATTGGGGATTATGTATGAAAGAATAGTTGGTAATTCGATAATGAATTTAATGATGAATAATGTCTTTAACTATTTCATATTAGCAAAAGAAGTTGCAAAGGTTCATAAAGAAATTCACAAATATAGTGTAGATATCGAAACGCAAGAGGATAGATACTCTGAGTTGATTAAGAATAGTAAAAAAATAAATAAAGAGGATAAAGTAAGATTGTTAGAAATTTTAAATAGAAAATACAGACCCGTTCTTTGTCATGGAGATTTTCATCATGGAAATATAATCAAAAATAATAAAGGAATTGATTATATTCTTGATTGGGGAGATTCTTTTAGTGGATCGTATCTTCTTGATGTGGCCTTAACATCAGTTAATGCTGTCGTATCAACAGCTCCTGACCATGTACCAACTTTATTTAGAAGTCTTTATGAAATAATGAAAGCAGTATTGAAATTAGATGAGAGGTATTTAAAACTTTATGGAATAAATATTGATCAGGCCAAAGATTATCTTTTTTTAGCAGCTGCAATTCATTTAGTACAGAATCATAGTGAGACTGATGGAGAACATTTTAAATATTTTGAGAAGTATAAAAGGGCTATTTCTTAGGTTTATCTCTTAATGAATATTGTGGATTTTCTAAAAGTTGTAATCGGCCTTCAAAGTTCTCGACATAATTATCTATCTTAACTTCATTATTTTTATAAAGTGCTCTTAAGGTTTTTATTCCTTGTTTTGTATGTTTAATATGTCTTTCCATAACAGTTGTTAGTTTATCAATTTTATCTCCTATTTTTTGTATTACCTCTTGTATATCAATTACTCTTTCAACAAGTAGATCCATTCGTTTCTCTTGTCTATCAAACTTTACTTCCAATCGATCAACCTTTACTTCTAGACTCTCAACTTTCCCTTCCAATATATCTACCCTTTGTCCAACAGATTCAATTGTGTGTTGCTTTGTTTTTTGCATGTTTTGAATGTTAAATTTAATACTAAATTATATCCAACCTTTCAAACTATATTTAAAATATGGGGTTGCTGTTATTATCTAATATCTATTTAAAATACCTCTTTGTATATGAATCCAAATAGTGAATTATAGCTTCTTTTTTGATACAATCAGATTGTTAAAGTTTTTCATCTACAAATATGTCAGGACATAGTAAATGGTCTACAATCAAACATAAAAAAGCTATAAACGACGCTAAAAAAGGCAAAATCTTCTCAAAACTTTCACAATTAATAACTCATGCAGCTCGAAATGGTGGTGGAGATATTGAAATGAATCCAACATTAAGACTTTATGTTGCTGAAGCTAAATCTGAAGGTTTTCCATTAGATAATATCCAGAAGGCAATTGATAAAGGAACGGGTGAAGGTGGCGGTGCAGCATTACAAGAAGCTAGTTATGAGGGTTTTGGACCAGGTGGAATCAATATTATTGTTGATGTGTTAACAGATAATACTAATAGGGTTGTATCAGAACTTCGAAATATATTTTCAGATTTTGGTGGAAATCTAGGAGATTCAGGTGCTGTATCATGGAATTTTGATGTGAAGGGATATGTAAATGTAAAACCTGGGAAAATGCATAAGTCTGAGAAGTATGGCGAAGAAGATTATTATGTAGAAGAAAACAAAGATGAAGTTACTATGGCTTTAATGGATATTGAAGGTATTAAGGACATTCAAGATGGTGAAGAGGGGTCTTTGGATATTTATATGGATTTTAAGGATCTTGCAAAAGTTCGTGATGCTATAACAGATCTTGGATATGTAGTTACTAAAGCTCAAATTGCTAAACTTCCAAAGCTTATGAAGAAGTTAGAAGGGGAGCAATATGAAAAAGCTGTTAATGCATTAGAGCAGTTGGAAGACTATGATGATGTTCAATATGTTTGGACAGATTTAGAAACGAACTAATTTATTACCCTAAATTATGAGAATCATTGGAATTGACCCAGGTTTAGCAACAACTGGTTGGTCTATTGTAGATTTTGATAATAATCAACCACATGTTGTTGATTTTGGCATAATATCGACAGAAAAAGGAGTGCCCAATCCTGCTAGATTGTTTGAAATACAACATGATCTTAATGAAATTATTAATAAATATAAGCCACAATATAGTGGGGTAGAGATGCTTTTATTCCAGAATAACGCCAAAACTGCTATGGCCGTAGGGGAGGCAAGAGGAGTTGTTCTATTCACATTAGAATCAAATAACATTGAAATATACCAATTTACACCGTTACAAGTAAAAAACTCGATAACAGGTAGTGGAAAGGCAGATAAAAAACAGGTTCAAGAGAATGTAAAAATCCTTTGTAATCTTGATAAAATTCCTAAGCCAGATGATGCAGCGGACGCAATTGCTATTGCTGTGACTTGTTATGACAGTTTGAAAATGAATAACATAATTTCTTCCAATCTCTAGCCCATATTAGTGTATAATGGGTATTGTGATCACATATATACATGGACAACTTATAAATTTCAATTCTGATGAAAGAACAGATAGTGTTGAAATATTGACCTCTTCTGGTGTCGGTTATCAAGTATTTATCCCTAAGAACTTTAGTATTCCAACAGAAAAAAACTCTCCAATTACCCTTTATACAAGTATGCAGGTTCGTGAAGATAGTCAGACACTTTATGGCTTTCTTTCAAGAGAAGATAGAGATTTTTTTAACCTTTTAATTACAGTTTCAGGTATTGGTCCTAAAATCGGAATGGCCATTGTGTCCAGATTTACGACTAAAGAAGTTTGTAATCTCATTATGCGAGAGGATTTTAAGATGCTGGCAACAGTTTCAGGACTTGGAAGTAAGGGTGCACAAAAGATTATTCTTGAATTAAAGAATAAGATCGATGGTTTTAATATGGGAGAAACAAGCGATGTTATAGATAACAAAGGAATTATTAATGAATTAAAACAAGCATTAAAAGCCCTTGGCTTCGATCATAATCATATAGAAGAGTGTGCTAAGGAGGCTGAAAAACAATTGAAAGAGAAGCCGTATAATCTTGAAGAGTTAATTAAGCTAGTTCTTTCTTCAAAATGATAAAGAGTAATTCAGATAGTGATTCTGGTGTAAAAGAAATAAAAAGAAATGATAAAAATGTTTCAATAGCGGCAATCGCTGCAGAGAGTAATGAGAATGTTATTAATGACAAAAATATCAGGCCAAACAAGTTCTCTGATATTATCGGTAGAGAATCAGAGAAAAAAGCCTTAAGCATGATGATTTCCTCAGCTAAAAAGAGGGACGAACCACTTGATCATATACTTTTTTATGGACCTCCAGGTCTTGGTAAGACAACATTTGCTGTTTCAATTGCTAATGAAGTTGGTACTTCAATTAGGGTAACATCAGGACCAGCAATTGAACGACAGGGTGATTTAGCCGCTATACTAACGAATCTTAAGCCTCATGAAATCCTTTTTATTGATGAAATTCATAGACTCCCAAGAGCAGTTGAAGAAATTCTTTATCCTGCAATGGAAGATAAAGTTTTGGATATCGTTATGGGAAAGGGACCTTCTGCTAAAACTCTGCGTATTAACCTTGAACCGTTTACTTTAGTTGGTGCTACGACACAAATTGGTAAGTTAAGTTCTCCAATGCGAGATCGTTTTGGGTTGGTTCAAAGATTAGATTATTTCAATAATGATGATTTAGTAAATATTCTTGTTAGAGCAAGCAATTTGTGGGGAATGAAGTATTCTCCTGAATCATTGTTATCGATTGCTCAAAGATCTCGAGGTACTGCAAGAATTGCTATTAGACTGCTTAAAAGAGTACGAGATTTCGCACAATCAGAAGTAGG
>DASZTI010000134.1:0-5753 GCA_035548215.1 Candidatus Dojkabacteria bacterium | reverse complement strand
CAAGCTCCATATCTAATAAGGCCCTTTTATATGTACTACCATTAGGGTAAAATTTAACGCCTAATTGCAAATTACCTTCAGTTGGGGCAGATGCAATGGTTAGATACCTTCTTACACCTCTTCTATCAGAATCTTTATGAACTAGGGTCCATTCCATATATTGGCCAGGCTTAAATTTCATTGGTTTATTAAGCTCAAATGTAAAATTATATATATCAGAGGAAAGCTTTTTCTTTTTAATTAACCTGAGAAATAATTTATATTTAGGACTAATGGTATATGAGAAGACATTGCCTATAACTAAAGCCAATTCTGGTGTTGTAAAAATACTCCCTAGTTTAATATCTGGTACAAATAAAATACCTACTAAAATTGCATAAACCATCTGAAGATTTCTTGTCGGTGGTAGTGTGGCGGGTTCAGTCAACATTACAAAGCCTAAGAATAGTAATGAAGAATGCAATATCAAATTAGTTAAATAGGTATAAGCGTCTCTATGGTTAGCAACGATAAAGTACATGCTTACAGTAAGCGTTGTTATAAAGAATGTTAAAAATAAATCCCATCGATTAATTCTCCTAAGAAGTAATAATCCACCAATAATTATAAACGGCATCATAAAGGAGTTTGCTATCCACCATGTAGGGTACCAATTTAAAGCAAGACCGCTAATAACAACTGCAATTGCAGCAGGATTAAATATATGTTTCTTCTCTATTGCTAAAACAAATTTAGATGCTGTACTAACAACGGATGCAAAAACTAAGAAAGAGATTGTTTGATAATCAATCTTTGGAGTAATTATTAAGACAAGGATTAATGATGTTAAGTAAACGGATTCAATATTAACTGGAGCATCATATAGCCATGCAAGTAATTTATTTATTATTAAACTAACACTCAATACTAATGTAACAGAAACAATTAAATCAAACGGCGTAAAGTTAAACTTGCTCATTAGAGTAAATATATAAGCAATAGAAATGAGAGAAACTAAATAATAAAGAAGTATTCGATACATAGTAAACCGATCTAAAATGCTATCAATGTAATTAATTATTTTATTCAACATATTTATTAAAGCCTGAAGTAAATGTTGTAATACCTTTTGAATCGATCATATATCCTTCAAATCCTTTAAGATTTTCAATAAAGTTTATACCATTTCTTTGCATGGCAAACGCTGGGGTGGCAAATCTGTCAGCCTCATATACATTAGGCCCAATTACAGTCAAACTAACGATTTCATTTAACTCCATGTTTAGTTTTTTTGGATTATAGATATGTTGCCCACGAATGGCTGTACCAGAGGTTGCAATTCCGACATTGCTTAATTTTAAAACTTTTACATTCTCTTCTCGATTGAAAGGGTTGCGTATTCCAATTTTCCAACCCTCACCCTTGCTATTATTTCCATATGTTTGGATATCTCCTCCTGCATCGATATAAAAGTTCCTGAAGCCTTTTTCTTTCAATATGTTTGCTGCATTATATATTGCCCAGCCTTTAACCAACCCAGAAGGATCAAGGTACCCATTTTTATTTATATTGAAATACCCATTGGTTAAATCTTTAGTTTGATCGCAGAGTTTTAAAACTAATTTCATATCTGAGGAATAATCTTCAGATTTAAGTGATTTATTATTTATTTTAGATATTTCACTTTCATCTTTGTAAGTACTAAACTTTTGATCAACATAATCAAAATATTTCCATATATCATTAAAATCTTTATGGGTGATGTTTTTATCAACAACTTCTATTGTAATGGGCATGCCCATCATTAGCCGAGTCTCTTTCATAACTATATCTTAGCCTTATTTAGAGCTGATTCAAGAGATTGAATAAAGGCTGCACTTGTATCAGTAGCACCCGAGACTATATCAACCTTAGAACTTTGGGCTCGTATTGCTTCCTGAGTTAAAATTGGCATTGCGTAACTATTGATCTCTATTGAATTACCTCGGTCATTGGGGTACTGCAAAAACTGTACATCAGTTATTTTACCTGATTTTATAACGGCTTTTACTTGGATATTCCCATAAAAAGCATCTGCAACACTACCTATATAACTACCGTCGTTATATATACCACTTTTTGATTTATTACCTGAAGAGCTTCCGCCATTATTACTAGTCTTGTCTGTAGCTGAAGTATTAGTATTGTTTGTAGGAATGTTAGCAGATGCACTAGTGTTTGTAGTTAATTTTTGTGAAATTATATATGAAACGATAACAAGAATAATTGCTATAGATATTACATACTTTTTCATAATCAAGAGTTTACTAATTTAAGTACATCATGTTAATTGATAGAAGGTGAAGTGCTAGTGAAAGAGTCTTTTTCGACCACCTCCATTAATTAAATTACAGTATTTTCGGTATTCACATCCAATACCTTCCCAATTTTCCGCAGAAAGATATATCGGATTATCATTGAATGTTAAGTAATTAAACTTCAAGGGAACTGTTTCGACAAGCCTCAAACAGGTTAATTCTGGGTCCAAATTACTTAATCTTTTCATTGTAGGCAGCGATCCAGGACCAATGGGAAATTGTTTATATAAATCTATATGGCCTGGATACTGATAACAGAAATCAATCAATGTTTCTGTCCAATGGAATTTTAGGTTAAAACCAAATAGCGGAAGAATTCGATCTAACGCATCTGACATAGAAGAACCTTTAAGTGTAAATAATTCCTCTGTTATTACCTGGACAACTTGAGGTAGGTAAAAGCAGAAGAACTTTTCTCTCGTATCGTATTTGGATTTTTGAATCGTACTAATTGGAAAAATATATGCATTGCCATACTTAGGTCGAGGAAGTGACATCAGTTTTTCATAAACTAGCTCGTTGTTTTTCAGGTCGAAATTCAATAAACCAACCGCTTTAATTGTCTGGGTATTACAAATAAAACGAGAGAACAGCATATTTAAAAGCCAAATATCTGGTTTACTAACAAGTGACTTTAATATCGTATGAAATTCAATAGTTTGACGGTCAAGTTCTCTATAAATATTGCAAAATCTGTATTTACGAAGTATTTCATTTGAGGTAAATGGAGGGGTAGCTCCCTGCTCTTTTTTCTCATAAATCACCATCCTTTCATTAGCAAATTGTATGATTTTATAATAAAGAGTCTTACTAATGAGATTTTTTTGTGAACTAGGTTTGGGAGGAATAGTGTGTATTTGCCAGTGGTTGTAGAGGTTTTTTAATTCATTGGGTACTTCCATTTTGTTTGGTTGCGGGACCTGGACTCGAACCAGAATTCACGGCTTCAAAGGCCGGTGTCCTACCATTAGACGATCCCGCAATGGTCAAGTATTATACAATATAATTGCTATCTAACAAACTTTATTCTAAATTATATACTACATATGTCAAATATTGTATTCAGTAAAAAGCAGACCAATATAAAGAAGAGAGAGATTAATCTTTTCCAAAAAATATTCTTTAAACCAAAGCCTTTAAAAAAGCATAACGATAGAGTTAATAAGGTTAAGGTTAATCAGTTTGTAAAAATATTTTTATTATCATTAATTAGTATTATTGCATTAATCTTAATCTCTATTGGAATATATTTTGCTGTTAAATCAGCGATCTTTTTGAAATCAACAAGTCAAGATAAAAATTTAAAGATTGAATCTGTTAGTGGATTTCCTGATATACCAACATATC
Source organism: Candidatus Dojkabacteria bacterium (assembly GCA_035548215.1). GTDB lineage: Bacteria > Patescibacteriota > Dojkabacteria > SC72 > SC72 > DASZTI01. The sequence continues at coordinate 2,070 of DASZTI010000134.1, read as the reverse complement.
CTAACTCGACCTTTGCATTTATTAATATCTCAAATGATGAATATGTTCGAAAATTTCTAAATAGCGGGAAATCTGTATATATTCTTCCCATTAAGACAACAAATAACGATGTTTACAATTATTATATCGATAAACTACCTAACACAGGTTGGAGCCATATCCTTTCAGTCCCATATGAATCAGAACAACAGCGATATGGTGAATATTGGCTAAAAAACGGCAAAGGATTAAGGGTATATATTGATGGTAACGATGTGTGGTATGAAACTTTGACCGAGAATGAAGCTAAGACTGGTCTTAGTGATGAGGTGAAGCAAGAGGCCGAACTACAACTTCTACTTTCTTCTGGTTCGATGCAAGATCTTAGACCTGATTATCCATGGGTGTTACAAATACCTTCAAAGTATTTAATAACATATAAGGCTACTGATTTTGGAGAACTTTTAGCGACTGAAATAAAAGATATTACAACAAAAGATTTAACAGTTATTTATCCAATTGGTTATTATGGAGCACAACCTCTTGATGTGTTTCTGGACAAGTATGTTGCTTTATACAACAAAGCAAATAATAAGAATTGGAAAGTTCTTACATCAGTTGTTTCTCCAGTTAATGATCTAGATGCAATAAAAGCGACTTTAATTAATGGTAGTAAATCGGGAGAAGCCTATGTCATCCAAAATACAAGAAATAATGTCGCTTATGTAATTATGAGTTTCAATTCTAATAACCCTCTTCTTAAATATATCGTAGAAAAGATTGCCCCAGCGGCAAAACCTATACCATAAATGCTATAATAACAGCTTTACTAAAAGAAACATTTAATAAATATGTCTAACGACGAATCAGACAACTGGAAGCAAGAAACAGAAGAATCAATTAAAGAACTTTTAACATCCTTCTTTTTTGATGACAATTTATTGATAAAATTTTTAAATTTATTTACCGATGGAAATATTGAACAAATAGAGGCCAATCTCAATGAAATCAATGATGGTGATAATATCTCTGATCAATATTAAATAGGTATATATTATGAATGAAAGTTTCAATTATCCACAAGATGATGACCATGATAAAAAAGAGAGTGCCGCTAGAAGACTTTTAAGAAAGATCAGACTTTGGGGCAGAATTGTTGAAATTTTCAATGAAGGTCCAGAAGTAAAAGAGGAGATTTTTAACTTTCTTGATAATCAGGAGGAAGATTTTATAAAAAACGGGTTACACAAGACAACAGACTTTTCTTTTGACTCTGAAGAATATGGAGATGATGATATAAGTGATGAAGGGGAAGATGATGATCGAGATAACTTTTCTGATTGGTAAGTTATTTAAGTGCTAAAAGTTTTTCTACTACTTTAATATTCTTAACAACTTCATATAACTCATCTTTTGAAGCTTTTTTAATACCTTCAATATTACCAAACTTTTTTAATAATTCCTTCTTTCTTTTTAAACCAATACCCTCAATTTCATCTAAAACAGATTTCTTTTGAACAAATTTTCTTAATTTTCTATGGTGTAATAAAGCGAATCTATGAGCTTCGTCCCTTAAGTTAACCAAAATCTCTTTATTTTTGACCTCAACTCTCTCAATCATGCCGTTCTCGACTTTCCAAAATTCATCAACTTTCTTTGCACCTTTTCGCTTTAATCTCTTACCCTTTGAGATTCCCAACAGATATATATCAGAAGGGACAATAGATTTTATATATGAAAGTTGAGATACGCCACCATCTATAAGTAACATATCAGGTTTTGAAGATAAACTTTCATCCTTATCTTTATGTATGTGACCAAGTCTTCTTGTTAAAACTTCTTTTAACATCTGTGGGTCCTCAGGTTTCCCATCCTCTTTAATCTTAAAGATTCTGTAATGAGAGTTAGTAGAAATACCATTTAAAGCAACCGTCATTGAGCCATATGACATTTGACCCTGAATATTTGAAATGTCATAACATTCAATTCTACTCAGATCTTTGTAACCCAGTTCTTCTTCTAAACGATTTAATGATTCTCTAATTCTATCTTCTCTTTTTGCAACATATTCTTGCTCTGAATTGAAATATG
>DASZTI010000133.1:0-2688 GCA_035548215.1 Candidatus Dojkabacteria bacterium | reverse complement strand
AAACCAAATTCTATCTGCTGATCAGGGTTTGCATTAGTAAGAATAATCTTTTTATTTTGGATATTTTTCTAAGAGATCATAAAGAGGTTGGTATATGCCTTCGCCTTCTATAACAAATGTACCAGCTGCATCTACTAATATTGTTTTCATAATTTTTAATTTTATTAATTTATTTGTGGAATAGCTTCTTGTGGAATCTTTCTTACCTTTACTGTTTTTAGTCCTAGTATCTTAGCCTTGGCAAGTCGATGTAACCCATCTAGAAGCAGATACCTTCCTTTCCAAAACATAATATCTAAAGGATATTGTAAGTCAGAGTCCATAATTCTTTTATATTCAGAGTCGTATTTAGAAGGGTCCTTTATTACATCTATTGGCTATAAATCGTAATCTCCCCAAAATGGGATATCAAAATGCCAACTAAGTTCATCTAATGAGATTTCTTCTACTGGGACATCTAGTTCCCAAACCTTTTCTTCTTTCCAATCAAAGTCAAAACCGACATCATCTATTATTTTAGGTGTTCCCATATAGAAATTATAGCGATTGAAAAATATCTGTCAATCTAAAACAAAACTGCTTACTGCTTTAACCATAACATTTTCATATGGCTTAAAAGAGTGAGCCGCACCTTCAATAGTCTTACCTTTTGAATTTGAAATATTTTTGAGTAATATATCCATTGCTTCTTGTGGATGTGAAGGATTACTTGGATGGAAGTATTCATCATTTGAACCAACAAGTATTTTTGTCGGTATATTAATATGTTTTAAGATCTGAAAATCATAATCTTTGTCAAAGAAGTCAAACATTCTTCCTAAATCATCTCGTCTATACCAACTTATAAAGGTTTTGTAGGATAATGTATCATGATCAAATTCAGAAGTTATTAATTCATTTCCTTTTCCTTCGTCAACTTTCATTTGTGCTTGCTTAAGAAAGCCATCTATATCTATTCTACCTTTAGCAAGTCTAAAACCAAGAACATCTATTGGTGAGAGGAGAATGAGCTTCGTTATTTTATCTTTCAGTTCGCCTTCAAATAAATACCTTACAGCTTTGACTGACCCGGCTGAATGTCCCATTAAAACAATTTCTTTATAACCTTCATCTATTAGAATCTTTAACCAAGCTGTAATATCTAAATGAGCTTCTTCTAGTAACTCATACTGAGATCCTATTCTTACAGAATCTCCATTTACTTTATTGAAATCCATATCTTTACCGTTTCCACGATTATTAGCTGTTAAATAGCCAATGCTTTGTTCTTCAAATTCCTGGGCAAAAATGTGTGTGAAAGTATCTTCATAGAAATTACCTGCTAGACCATGAACTTGTAACACAGCTATTCTTTTATCTTTTGATGGAACATAGTAACCATGAAGTATAAGACCATCGGATGTCGAGGTTTGTACCAATTTATTATTATTCATTGCTTTATTCTAACACAATACTAAACAGTGAAACCACTGAATTTGGGGAATGTTATTTTGGCTCCCCGTATATGACATATTCCTGAACTTGAAATTTAATTTTGATGTTGAACTGGATAGGATTAACTATTTATTAAACTTTGTATAAGTTCAGATGATTTTTGAGTATCATTCATAAGCCATTCGTGATTACCATCAACAAGTTGGACATTAGTTTGCCTTGGGTTAGGAAAATACTCATCATCTTTTGAAGCCACTACCTTCATTTTTTCATTAGGATTTGTTATTTCAAGTTCGTTTGTAACATTAGACAATGCTTGTTTGATATGTCGAATGGTTTTTCTTGGCTTTGTAACAAGATTCTGTAGTAGATAGTAATTAGCTAGAATGTAAAAGAAAAAGAGGCGTGGATATTTGAGTGGAGCTATTAAGGATTTTAAAACTGTTATAAATATTACTTTAACTTTACTGTAGTTCGGATCATAGATGGAAGAGTTCATGAGTATATATTTGGAAACTTTTGGAGATTGTATTTTCTTCGCAATATCTGCTCCAAGAGAATGGGCGACAATAACAGTAGGGTAACTACATTCGTTTATGTAATTTCCTATCCATTTCTTACTTTCTGATAAATCTGAAGTTCCCAACTCAATTAGATTAACTCCTTCAACTGTGTAATGACTAGAAAGTTCTCTTAATAATGAGTCATAACAATGTATATCTATATTTCCCCCTGGTATAAAAAGGATATGTTTGTCCGAGTTACCAAGTTTAACTATTTCTTTCATAGCTCATTATACGCAGAAAAATGTTGGGAAAACAAAAAACTCCGTGCTCTCGTCCTTGCACGAACCTATTTCATTAAACAGTCTATGACAGAAGAAATCAACTCTTCTGATAATAATAACCTATGGGAAATGTTTAAGGATAGTTTGAAGTTTTTGCATACAGCTCACTACGAAATTGTGTAGATTTGGTATAGGGGGATGGGATTATGACTATATCTTTGAATAAATGTTCTCTCTGATATATTCGTTACTATTTCCGTGCTCAATGTAATAATCAATCCAATCTAAGAAATCTTTCTCCGTCAGAATTACTATACGGTATTTGTTAGTGTCTCTAAGCTTATTATAACCCCTCTCTGCTATTCCCTTTTCAATTTTTCTTCCCTTACCTCGCCATAAGAACACTCCAAAATCCTTTTCTGGATTCATGTAAGTATACATTTGAAGTATGTCTTGCGAATCAAGAG